>CASBQA010000108.1 GCA_949127635.1 Nostocales cyanobacterium PMM_0069
CCCCCATCTCCCCCATCTCCCTCATCTCCCCCATCTCCACCCTGCTTTTTAATAAAAACATTAAGATCCAGTTGCCACTGCGGGTTCTAAGAAACACATTAAATCCTGAATTCCCTTTTGTAAATATCGCGTTACTGTCATTGGACTAGTGCCAATTTTCTTCGCGGCATCTTTGCGAGAAAGTTCTTTTAAAAAGACTAATTCAACAGCCAAGCGGGGCTTTTCTTCTAACATATTTATTGCCCCTTGGAGTTGTTGACGTTCTTCTTCTTCTTGCTGAAAAGCCGTATAACGGGGACAGGGAAGCGCTTCCCCTAAGGTTATTTGGCAATCAACATACTGAACTGGGGTAGCATCTAAACTCAAAGGCATCCGATTTTGAGCGGCTAACTTAGTTTCTTGCCATTCATAGACAGATACTTTGAGTATGTTGGCAATTTCCGAATCTTTCGGAGGACGACCCAAAGATATTGATAATTTCCGGCGAATTTTTTGCCCTTCATTGTAGAGTTCTTGCCAGCGACGGGGTATCTTTAATAGAGTGCTGCGATCGCGCAAAAAGTGCAGCATTTCTCCGCGAATGTAGGGCACAGCAAACGAACTAAAAGCATATCCTTGACTCGGATCAAATCGCTCAATTGCCCTGATTAAACCGAAATAACCGATTTGTTCCAAATCTTCATAAGGTTCATTACATTGATAGCTGAATTTATGAGCCATCTTACGCACTAAGCCAGTATGTAACTGTACAAGTTGATTACGAAGTTTAATAGAAGGATTCTGGTGGTATAAGTGTAATAACTCGATACCATCAGACCGCACAGAGGACTGACTTGTTACCATATAAATTCCTTTCTAGTAACTCCTTTTTCAGAAAAATCGGAGTTGCGTAAATTTTCATCAAAGCTGTAATTTATTTTCCTTAGATGGGGCTGAATAAACCATCGTCGTTCTACTGAACTTGTGAAGAGTCTAACTTTACGAATAAGTATTTATACGCATGTTTTTTGTGCTGTTATCTGTTTCCGGCTATTTTGACTTGATATAAATCAAGTGAGGAATTCCGCCATTTGTGAAATCACATAGCTCTCTTGATATAAGTCAAAATAGAAGTGAGCAGAACTGCTTTTGTGAAAAATTAATTAGTTGTGAAATATGAGCAATACCAGTAATTTTCGTAACGCTATCCGTGAGGCTAAAAATCAAGCCCTCATCGGTCCAAATGTAATTGCCAATGCCCTTCCCTACGTTGGTGGTGGACTGGTTTTAACGGCAGTGGCAGCTTACGGGGGTTTAGGAGTCATCCGTACTAACCCCGGTATTTTCATGCCAACCCTAATTGGTGCGGTCATCCTGGAATTAATTCTATTCTTTGTTGCCCAAAACGTTGCTGAAAAAGGTAATAAAGGCGTTGCCCTGCCCCTGTTGGCAACCTACAGCCTGTTGTCGGGATATACTCTCAGTGGCTTGATTTATCTGGCTTTGAGAACCCAAGGAGTTGGCATTCAAGGAATCGGTATAGCCGCCCTTAGTTGTGGTATCACGTTTATTGCTGCCCGTCAAGTGGGTTCAAATCTCTCTGACTCAGACGGCATGGCTTTGACTAAAACTATCAATCTAGGCGTTATTGCCTTGGTGGTTGTTTGTCTAGCACAATTCGGGTTGGCTTTGTTCGGTGTTTACACCCCAAATTGGTTAGAAATTGCCATTTCCGGGCTGGGTGTGCTTTTATTTGTTGGCGCATCTGTAGTTGATTTCTACATCTTGCCCCGCACCTACAGCGATGATCAATATCTACCTGCGGCTTTGTCGATGTATCTTACCTACATCAATTTATTCGTCTTTATCTTGCGGTTGCTAATTGCCCTCAATGGTCGCGATTAATGAATTGTAGATATTGGAAATTAGATAATTAAATACATTTTTCCACCGTGGTTAGCTCTGAGCAACCACGGTTTTTTAATTTGTGTGACCAATTAAGAAGAAACTTCCAGCTTGTAATGCTCGCATATTGATTATTTAGTTCAATATGCTAAACTGCGATCGCCTTTGAATAACTTGATTAAGCCTGATACCGATACTATCCGTTTTTACTTTTTATGCGCCTGCTGTTTTGGTCAAGTTGAACGTATCGGTAGCGAACAACCCCGTGATGAAACGATTTTCTTTGCTTAGTGCGCGGATGGGTAGGTGTAGAAAAAGAGGTTTTGATGAAAATGCCTGAATCGCTTGCAACACAAGGCTTTGCGGTACTCTTGACTCGTTACCTACCCGCGCACCTTACACAGTAAAGGTTTCAGGCTTTTTGACCTTGTGCGATCGCCCTGGAGTGTGTTATGATTTACCCATCCGCGCAACCGAACCTCGAAAACCTCATATTGACTCACTTTCAGCTTCCCGTGGTTGAAACTTCACTTACTCCCTATTAGGGATTGAAACGTGATGATAATGAAGATTTCTTACGGATTGGCGACGTTGAAACTTCACTTACTCCCTATTAGGGATTGAAACAACAACAACTTCAACTGGTGCGTGAAAACGAAGCTTGGGTTGAAACTTCACTTACTCCCTATTAGGGATTGAAACATTCTCGCTGGACAGTTACTCAGGCTAGGTTGCGGTTGAAACTTCACTTACTCCCTATTAGGGATTGAAACTTTGGGTTGATTTCAATCCCAAGTCCCAGCAATTGTTGAAACTTCACTTACTCCCTATTAGGGATTGAAACGAATTCTTTTATTGTTGTGTGCTGGCTGTTCCCGTTTGTTGAAACTTCACTTACTCCCTATTAGGGATTGAAACAGTATAAACAAACTGTGGCAGAATTTAGCTGTTTAGTTGAAACTTCACTTACTCCCTATTAGGGATTGAAACATCAAAGCATCCTTC
>CASBQA010000109.1 GCA_949127635.1 Nostocales cyanobacterium PMM_0069
CTATTTAAGTGAATTCCAGAATTTAACGATTCAATCTTTTTTACTTCAACGGCATCACCTTGATTGAGAATTAAATCTGGTGGATTATTCTGATTCCCAAGGTATGAAAATACTTGAGAATATTTTAAAACTTTTATACTCTCATCAGTTTCATGAAGGCTATCTGCAAATATATCTTTGACAAAAACCTCTAAAGCATCACCAATACCATTAATTCTATTTTTACCTTTGTAATAACTTAGCAAATCTGAAATAGGATTATCCACAACAGTTTTTATTGCTTGTAGTAAATTTGCCATAATCTTGCCTAGCAAATAAAAAAGAACTGTTTCTCTATGATAAAGGCTCAAAAGAAAGACAGGTCAACCATACCAGATTGACCTGCCCATTGAAGAGTTATAAAGCTTACTAACTCCTAACTCTTGGTACAGACGTTCCGGCAGAACGTCTCTACTTGGTGCCCATTTGTGCGGCGACTTCTTCAGCAAAGTTGCTTTCTTGCTTTTCAATGCCTTCACCTAGCACATAGCGAACAAAGCGACGCACTTCGATGTCTTCGCCGACTTGAGTCTTTACTTGCTTCACCAAGTCTTCGACAGAAATACTTTGGTCGCGAATGTAAGGCTGATCCATCAAAGCCATTTCTTTCAGGCGTTTTTCAATTCGTCCCTGAACAATCTTTTCTTTGATGTTTTCTGGCTTGTTACCCAAGTCATCGCGTCCCATTTCGATGTCTTTTTCTTTTTGGGCAACTTCTGGGGGGACTTCGCTAACGTTGACATACTCAACGTTGGGACAAGCAGCAACTTGCATCGCGATGTTTCGTACCAAGGTTTGAAACTCTTCTCGACCGGACGGTGCATCAGTTTTGCTGTTCAGTTCAACCAATACGCCGACACGACCGCCAGTGTGAATGTAGCTGTCTACAATTCCTTGTGTTTCTTCAATAGTAAACTTGACGAAGCGACGCACTTGCATATTTTCGCCTAGTTTGGCGATCGCTTGCTTGATGAATTCTTCGACCGTCACACTTTTATCTTCAATGTAAGGTTGAGCCAGCAAAGACTCAACGTTCTCAGCGCTTGCTGCTTGCCGCGCTAAGTTCTTAACAAGAGTTTTAAAAGCCTCGTTACGGGCGACAAAATCTGTTTGACAGTTGACTTCTAATAGTACACCAACCCGACCACCTGGTTGAATATAAGTGTCTACTAGACCTTCTGCCGCGATGCGATCGCTTTTTTTACCCGCCGTAGCGATGCCTTTTTGTCGCAACCAATCGATGGATTTTTCCATATCTCCATCGTTTTCTTTCAACGCCTTTTTGCAGTCCATCATGCCTGCACCGGTTTTTTGGCGTAATTCTTGGACGACTTTTGCAGATATTTCCGCCATGTTGCCTCAATTCCTACAAGACTTACAGTTGTAATCGCTCACGGGTGTTTAGTATTTCTATCTTACTCGGCGCAGGGATCGAAAATCCCTACGCTCTTGCGGGAAAAATCCGTCTTGAGAGGGTGGGTAAACCCCACCCCTACATGTACGGTGGGCAGAACCCGCCCGTAGATGGCACGAAAAACCCGCTTCTACGATTCTTCTTCCTCTTCGTCGGGAATTACTGAGTCAGTATACTCGGTTTCGTCGTACTCTTCGTCATACTCGCCACCGTCGTAATCTTCATCTTCGTATTCTCCATCCAACTGACCGTGACGACCTTCATAAATGGCATCTGCCAATTTACCAACTATCAGCTTAATAGACCTGATCGCATCATCATTTGCTGGAATGGGAATATCTACTACATCTGGGTCACAGTTTGTATCCAACAAGGACACAATCGGAATCGAGAGTTTTTGGCATTCTTGAACTGCGTTATACTCGCGCTTTTGATCAACAATTACCACAATATCTGGCACTTTTCGCATTGTTTTAATGCCGCCCAAATATTTTTGCAGCTTTGCCATTTCCCGACGCAGCATAGAAGCTTCTTTTTTTGGTAATAAATCCAAAGCTCCGTTTTCTTCGCGACGTTCCAAATCTTTGAGCCGATCTACCCGTGTTTTGATCGTCGTCCAGTTAGTCAACATTCCGCCTAACCAGCGTTGGTTGATGTAATGCGAACCACAACGAGATGCTTCTTGAGCAATGATTCCGGCTGCTTGGCGTTTGGTGCCGACAAAAAGGAATTTTTTGCCTTGTTCGGCTTGCGATCGCATGTAGCTGTAAGCCTCTTCCATCAAGTGTGCTGTTTGCACCAAGTCGATGATATGTACTCCATTACGCGAAGTGTAAATGTAAGGAGACATTTTCGGGTTCCAACGTCGGGTCTGATGCCCAAAGTGAACCCCAGACTCCATCATCTGAGCCAATGAAACAACTGGCATATCTTTTTAGCTCCTATTCGGGTTAATCCTCCATCCAGGCGTATTTCCCTAATTGGAAACACCCGAATTCCCAGATGTGCGAGATTAGACAACCCTACTAGCATATCACAAAAAATTGCCAATTTTTAAATAAAAATATCAAATTCTCAAGTTAGGTGTTTGTGCTGTTTTTTATTTACAGGTAATGAAAGTAAGCTCAGTGTTTAAGTAAGAGAATATTAATAATTATATTGATTTATGCATAACATACTACCCAGGCAGGAAATGAAGCAACTACCATTGCCTGCAAATGAGCAGGACAGGCTTAAGGCATTAGAACGATATCAAATTCTTGATACCAATCCAGAACCAGGATTCGATGATTTGACTAGTTTGGCAGCACATATTTGCAGCACTCCGATTGCGATAGTCAGTTTAGTAGATAGCGATCGCTTATGGTTTAAATCAAAAGTTGGTTTAGAAGCAACAGAAGTCTCTAGGGAATTAACATTTTGCGCTAATGCGATATGTCAGCCAGATAAAATGCTGATTGTGCCAAATGCCCTACAAGATGAGCGCTTTGCAACTCATCCCCTGGTGACAGCCGATCCGAATATTATATTTTATGCCGGCGCACCTTTGGTAACATCTGATGGTTTTGCCCTCGGAACTCTCTGTACAATTGACCGTAAACCACGAGAACTCGACTCAGAAGAGATTGCAGCTTTACAATCTCTTAGCCGTCAAGTCATCAGCCAGATGGAACTAAGAATTAATATAACCAAATTAAAAGAAAATATTAGTAAGCGAGTGCAAGTAGAACAAAATCTACGCGGTACTAATCACCGGTTAGCCCAGATTTTAAATAAGTTACGGCAAACTCAAGTCCAACTAATCCAAAGTGAAAAAATGTCCAGTTTGGGTCATTTAGTTGCTGGTATAGCTCACGAAATTAATAATCCTGTCAATTTTATTTATGGTAATCTCAGTCACGTTAATACTTACATTAAAGACTTACTGAATCTGCTAACTCTTTATCAAAAATACTATCCAAATCCAAATGATGAAATTCAACGTGAAGCGAAAACAATCGATGTAAGTTTTTTAGTAGAAGATTTGTCAAATATTTTATCTTCTATGCAAATTGGTACTGAACGTATCCAAGAAATTGTTTTGTCTTTACGCAACTTTTCTCGGTTAGGTGAATCAGAAAAGAAACTTGTCAATCTGCATGAAGGAATTGAGAGCACGATGTTAATTCTGCGGCATCGACTTCAGTCTAAAGCAGAGCATCCTAGTATTGAAATTATTAAAGAATATGGTGATATTCCCCAGGTACAATGCTATGCATCACAAATGAATCAAGTATTTATGAACATCTTGAGCAATGCTATAGATGCTGTGGAAGAATCAGTTGTAAAAACACAAAATCCAAATCCAAAGATTAGAATTCGTACTGAAATTTCTCGTCCTAATTATGTGGTGGTAAAAATTGCTGATAATGGTGCGGGTATTCCCGAAAAAATCCAAGCACACGTATTTGACCCGTTTTTCACTAGTAAACCAGTGGGAAAGGGTATAGGTTTAGGTCTTTCAATCAGCTATCAAATTGTGGTTGATAAGCATAGCGGTACACTCAAATATAAAACACAACCGAATAATGGCACTGAGTTTTGCATTGAAATTCCTGTTAAGTAAGTTGGGTGTTAGTTGATGGTTGTTGGTTATTGGTTGTTGGTTGTTGGTTGTTGGTTGTTGGTTGTTGGGTGTTAGTTGTTAGTTGTTAGTAGATGGTTAAGCACTATCCACTAACCACTAACCACTATCCACTAACCACTATCCACCAACATTTTTTGGCTGAAGTTCAGCGTAAGCTGCATAAACTCCTTT
Source organism: Nostocales cyanobacterium PMM_0069 (assembly GCA_949127635.1). Taxonomy (GTDB): domain Bacteria; phylum Cyanobacteriota; class Cyanobacteriia; order Cyanobacteriales; family Nostocaceae; genus Hassallia. The sequence continues at coordinate 4,251 of CASBQA010000109.1, forward strand.
GACGTTATACCAATTGAGAAAAATTCGGGCTATTTCTAAAGCTAATTGAGGTTTACCTAAATTAATTAGCCATTGCAAAAAGGGCGCCATTGTGCGTTCGTTTAGTGTGCCATTGAGTGAGAGAATTCCCCAAAGTAAGCGATGCAACCAAGTCATTTGAATCATCATTCGGACTTCCCAGGTTGGATGCTTTTGATAAAATAAAACTCCCATGCGTCCGCGTTGAATTTCTTTATCAATTAAGCTATTAATTTGCTTTAAGTTAAACGGTGGATGCCAATGATAGCCAACTGCTTCTGGACATTTAATCAGCTTTAAACTTAGTTCTTTAAGTCTTACGCCTAATTCTAAGTCTTCCCAGCCATAGAGTTGAAAGCGAGTGTCAAATAGTCCAGACTTTTCTAACCAATGTTTGGGAATGGCAACATTACCTGTAGCAAAAAATGCAGCAGAAAAATCGGTGATTTTATAAGGTTCAGCGGTGGGATTGTCAAAATTGCAAGTGTTAATAACTGCACCGTAAGTAAAGAAGCGATCGCTTCCTAATTTCTCGCGTCCTTCTATTAATGCCGTCTCATGAGCTTGCAAAAAATTATCAAGTACTACTAAATCACTATCAATAAAGATAATTATGTCACCTTTTGCCTGTTCTACTCCTAAATTGCGAGCAGCAGCGGGTCCTGCGTGGTTTTGTTGAAAAACTCGCACATGAGGAAACTCGCTTTGGTTTGCTTCCAACCATGACAATGTGCTATCAGTAGAACCGTCATCCACCAAGAC
>CASBQA010000110.1 GCA_949127635.1 Nostocales cyanobacterium PMM_0069
ACCGTGTACACACAACTCGGAAAAACCTCACCCTCGCTTTACCCTACGGGTAAATCTTTCCCTCTCCTTAGTAAGGAGAGGGATGTCCGAAGGACAGGGTGAGGTTTTGCGAGGTTTTGCGTGATTCGATCTAACCGTCATTTAGGAGTTTGACAGCCTACAAGTCTCTAATCCCCAGTCCCAAAATCTATTGTTAATTTTTTTTAAGCAAACTAAGGCACTTCTGTTTGTCATAGATAGATTTATTAAATGAGCCTCTAGAAAGCCTTAGGGAAATATTAGTCTTTCATAAAAGGAAAGAGTAAGGAAATTTTATGTTGCCTCTAGTCAAAATATTCTCATAAATGTTACAATTATTAATACCCGAAACATAGGAAATATGTAGTATTGGTTACTTTTTATCTAACTCTAGGAACTTGTAAGGAAGGAAAAAAAATTGTACCTTCTACCATTTAACAACTAAATATGAATATTATTACCAGTCTTGCAGAGGCATATAAGTTGTAAATTTGGATTATCAAATACACTGAGTAACGCCGGCAATACATGCATTTATCATTTCACCCTACCGTAAAACCCACCATTACCAAAGAGTAGCGCCATGAAGACCGCTCAGACAGCGACAGACCTAGTGCGGACTTACCTGCGTGAGATTGGCCGCGTGCCACTCTTAAGCCACGAGGAAGAGATATGTTATGGCAAACAGGTGCAACGTGCAACTGCTTTGTACGAGGTAAGGGAGTCGCTTTTGATGAAGTTAGGTCATGAACCGACTTTAGAAGAGTGGGCAAAAGCGACAAATTTAGAACCACCAGAGTTAAACGAAGCGATCGCCGAAGGTGAAATAGCCAAGCGCAAAATGGTAGAAGCCAATTTGCGACTAGTCGTATCGGTTGCCAAAAAGTACATCAAGCGCAACGTTGATTTACTCGATTTAATCCAAGAAGGTAGCATTGGGATGCAACGGGGTGTAGAAAAATTTGACCCCACCAAAGGCTACAGATTTTCCACTTATGCTTATTGGTGGATTCGTCAAGCCATCACGCGAGCGATCGCCGAAAAAGCTCGCACCATCAGGTTACCCATCCACATTACCGAAAAACTGAATAAAATCAAAAAAGCACAGCGCCATTTGTCCCAAAGATTAGGACGCGCTCCATCATCTGCTGAACTAGCACAAGAATTAGAATTAACCCCCAAACAAGTCCGAGAATATCTAGAAAAAGCTCGTCTGCCCCTATCACTCGATTTGCGGCTAGGAGATAATTATGATACCGAACTCGGAGAAATGTTAGAAGACCCAGGACTTACTCCAGAAGATTTCGTCATGCAATCTTCTCTATCTTTTGACTTAGACCGTCTCATGGCAGACCTGACCCCGCAACAGCGAGAAGTTCTCACCCTCCGCTTTGGATTAACCGATGGACAAGCACTTACTCTTGCCAGAATCGGTGAACTTTTGAACATTAGTCGCGAACGAGTACGGCAAATTGAACGCGAAGCTCTAACTAAACTTCGCAAATCTAAAGCAAACATGGGTGAATATTTGGCGAGTTAGTCAATGGTCAATGGTCAATGGTCAATGGTCAATAAACTTTTGACTCTTGACTCTTGACTTTTGACCATTGACTCTTAACCAACGAGGTGAGAAACTACGCTGCTTTTGGTTCGGTTACACCGACTCCCAAATGAGAAGTAACTTGTTACATTAGTTGACAGGAACAGACAAGAGGCTCCTTAGTCAAATATAATACAAGCTTTTACTATTCAATTTACAAACACCGCACATAGGTGTGGTAGTAAAGGAGGCAAAACGTGAGTAACCCATCCAATCAAGTCTCAGAATTTTTTAACAGTGAGCCAGAAACTTCCGAAGTGCTATGGCAGTACGTTAAAGCCTTGAGTCCAGAGACAATTAACCAGTTATCTAAACCCAATTCTCCAGAAGTCTTTCAAGTAATGGAGCGCAATATTGTCGGACTATTGGGCAACCTGCCTGCGGAACACTTTGCTGTAACTATTACAACCAGCCGGGAAAGTTTGGGTAGGCTTCTTGCCTCTGCAATGATTAGTGGTTATTTCTTGCGTAATGCTGAACAAAGAATGAACTTTGAAACTGCATTGCAGGGAGATGAAATTAATAACACGGAAAACTACTAAGCATTTGGAGTTTTCGTCTGAGAAATTCGATGTTGTTAACTCAAATCAATCATTAGTCCCACGTCTTACTCCATGAAGCGTGGGATGAAACAGCATCTCTTGATGAATTGGCAAGCGGGAGATGTTGAGCAAAGCTCATCGGTCAATGTTTGTCCAAAATACGAAATTGAAAATTATTTAATTTTGATACAGTCGCTTAGATAAATTCAAACGGACTTAAAATTTGTAGCGAAAATATAAACTCGGTAGAAATCAAGTTAATCTGCCGAGTTTTTGTTAATGCTTATACCAATTTTATGTGTATAGCTTTGAGGCTTTTTTTGACCACAAAAAATGTCTAAGTCCCACTATCTACTAACTAAAAACCATGATTGAAATTATTTCTCCACCGCCGCACAAAATCATCGGTGTCGCCGTAATATGGAATGGTCAAGGGCAAATATTAATCGATCGCCGTCGTTCGGAAGGCGCAATGGGCGGTTTGTGGGAATTTCCTGGAGGTAAAATCGAGAAAGGCGAAACCGTGGAAGAATGTATCAAACGGGAAATTAACGAAGAATTGGGAATACTTATTGAAGTAGGAAAACATCTGATCACTATCGATCATACCTATACCCACTTGCGTGTTACCCTGACTGTACATCATTGCCGCCATCTTACGGGTGTTCCTCAACCGCTGGAGTCCGATGAAATTCGCTGGGTGAATTTGGATGAACTTGATCGGTTTGCTTTTCCTCAGGCAAATATTCAAATTATCGCAGCTTTACGTGAAGGCGATCGCTCATAATCTTATCGCCTGCGATCGCGGAGTTTGTACGCACAACCTCCCAGACTAAAGCGCGTGAGGGCGAGGCATAAGCGACAATATATGTAAAACTTTAACTATTGAACAATACTTTTATTAAAGCCGATGACGGGATTTGAACCCGTGACCGCTCGATTACGAATCGAGTGCTCTACCACTGAGCCACATCGGCAAAAGCCATTTTTTATTATACCACTAATAAGGTCATGGTACAACAAAATCCCAAAAA
>CASBQA010000111.1 GCA_949127635.1 Nostocales cyanobacterium PMM_0069
GGGAACGAGATGAGATTCTCTTGTTTCCCCCCAATAAACGGGGGGATTAAGGGGGGTAATTCGACTTGTGTATACACTGTAGCCGCAAGCGGAAGGGTGCCACAGGCGGGTGGGGTTCTTCATGAATTATGGGTAATTACGCGGTCATAATATGACTTCCGCATTGACAGAAAATACCAAAGGTGCGTCGTAACGCACCCTAAAATACCTAATTTTGTTCAAAAATCAAATAGTAATCCTATATTTTGGCTGTAGGTTTGGTGGGAATCTCAATCCACAACTCTGTACCTTTGCCAGGTTCTGAAATGCACTCCATTATTCCACCATGTTTTTCGACAATAATCTGATAGCTGATTGACAGTCCTAGTCCTGTACCTTTGCCCACAGGTTTGGTAGTGTAAAACGGGTCAAAAATTCGCTTCTTCACCTCTTCAGTCATTCCAGTCCCATTGTCAGTAATGCGAATTAATAGACGAGAGTTGTCTACTGAGATTCTAGTGATAATTTTGATAGTAGGTATGAGGAATAGGTTATTCTCATTATCCCGATTGTCCCATGCTCTCATTTCCAAGGCATCTATGGCATTGCTGATAATATTCATGAATACCTGATTCATTTGGGCAGCATAACATTCCACCAATGGGATGTTGCCATAGTCTTTGATTACCTCAATGGGTGGGAATTGAGCATTACCTTTTAGGCGATGTTGCAAAATTAATAAGGTGCTGTCAATGCCTTCATGCAGGTCAACGCGCTTGTTTTCAGCCTCATCCAAGCGAGAGAAATTGCGTAATGATTGTACTATTGAACGGATGCGATCGCTTCCTACTTGCATTGAGGTGATGATTTTCGGGAGGTCTTCTACCAAAAATTCAAAATCCATCGCTTTGATCGCGGTGCTAATTTCACTATGGGGATGGGCATGGTGTAACTGGTAGAGACGTAAAATTTCTAGTAGTTGTTCGGTGTATTCACTGGCGTGGCGCAGGTTCCCGTAGATAAAGTTAACGGGATTGTTGATTTCGTGGGCAACACCCGCGACCAACTGTCCTAAACCGGACATTTTTTCGGTGTGAATCAATTTTGTCTGTGTTTCTTGGAGTTCATGTAGGGTATGCTCTAACTGGGCGGCTTGATTTCTAACTTCAGTTTCGGCATCACAGGTTTGTTGATAGAGTTGTGCTTGTTGAATAGCGATCGCACTCTGATCTGCTAACTGTTGCAATAAATCAATTTCTGCATCCTGCCAATTTCTCGGAGTCTCACACTGATGGGCAATTATTAAGCCCCATAGTTCCAGACCTATATTAATCGGAACGACTAAGTTTGCTTGCACTTGCAGACTTTGCAAAAACTCTCGATGACAATCACTTAAAAAAGCGGTGGAAACGTTGTTTATTGCCCGTACTCTGCCTTGAAAGGATAGAAGGGTATACTCATCAGGAAAGCATTCCGGTGGTGCTTTCACTCCCAAAACGGACTGCCAATTGCCATTAATCTCTTCCACAATCACTGAGTTACTCTTCATCTCAAAAATCAGCACTCGGTCTGAATTTAGTAGGGGACGGACTTCCCGAACAATAGATTGCAGGATTGTCTGCAAGTCTAATGTGCGGCGAATATACTCTGTGACTTGGTTGACTACTTTGGTAAGCAGTAATAATTTTTCGAGTTCAGAAGTTAGCTCCTGCACCCGCAATTCTAGGTTGGCATTCAGGGTTTGTACCTGTTTAAACATTTGGTACTGGTCAATTGCCATTGAGAAATGCTCGGATAAGGCTTGCGCCAACGAGATTTCTTCCGCTTTCCACTCAACTGATTGTCCCTTTTTTTGCTCCCGCCAAAGCTCAAAGGAAAGCTGGGGTGAGAGTTGTCGCTGATTTTTTTCACATCGTCCTGCCCACAAGACTTCTGTTTCAAATTCAGAGCGAAAAATGCTCAATACACCAATAAACTTTTCGCGGTAATGTAGGGGAATCACCATAAGTCCGCGAATTGGAGTAGAACGGAACCCTAAAGCCAAAACTTCCAAACGTGGTTCTTTGTAGAGGTCAGCTGTTGCCCAAATATTACCTTGTTTAAACTCAGCCATCCAGTTTTGCCATATCAGATGCTGTTCGATTTGACTGCTATTTAACTGATAGGGGAGTTTCGGCTGGTCGCCCCAGGTGTATAGTTCCCCACTCTGTTCTATGTAAAGCCTGCCACCTACTCCATTAAAGCTAGTAATAACTTCTTCTAGCGCTTTTTGCAATTGGATTGTCGGTAGTTTATGTAATAGTGTGCTAACTCGGTTAATAATAGCTTCTCGCTCTTGCTTGGCGATGGCTTTAGTGAGTAAATTACTTTGAGCGATCGCGATTCCTACTTCGTCAGTAACTTCCTGCAATACTTTTATTTCCCGCTTCAAAATCTCTCGCGGTTGACTGTGGTGAGCTACCAACAATCCCCACAATTTAGGCTTTGCCGATTGTTCTTCGAGGTCGGAATGTAAAATTGGTATTACCAACGAAGACTGCACACCCATTGCCTTTAGGTATTGAATATGGCACGGGTCTACTTGCCGATAATGGATATTAGTTTCTAGATATTTGCCAGTTTCTTTTGACTGTAGAGGTGATAGCCCGATTTTCCCGTTTGGCACATCCACAATGGAACGTTGCCCTGCTAACAAAAACATCTCTCTGGCAGCTTCTGGAATATCATCAACTGGGAAGTTTAAACCTAATAAGGATGGTAGACGTTGCTCATGAATGGATTCAGCAATGACTTCACCACTACCATTAGCATTAAAACGATACACTTTCACCCGATCTGCACCCAAAAATAAACGCACTTGGCTAACGGTAGTCGTTAATATTTCTTGGAGGTCGAGCGATCGCCTGATCTGTTTTATCATCTGGTGCAGTAAACTTTTTTGGACTAAGCTTTGCTGCCACTTGTTTGGTTTAAGGGTAAATGTCATTGCTTCTATACACCATGACTGAAGTATAATTTTTTAATTTTGCTTGAGAAAAATTTTCAACTTACAATGTCTTGATTTTCATACCATTTCCCGAAATTGCTGCTACAAATACGTTGCTAGTGGCGTACATCTGCGGCAAATCTTTTTGGAACTGGATCGGAAGATATTTGATAATTATCAGATATTTGGCTTGTTACCCATAGCTTTAGAGAATCTCAAACCATTTTGTCGGTATTTACCAAATACTTTGAAAATATGCTTTCAAGTCTAAATTTGAAAAAATATTAATTATAGATACCTGTTAATTCTATATTCTCAATCATCAAATTATTTCAGTGATCTCACCTAATTATTTTCTTGATGATTGCTTTAGAATGAGAATATTTTTTCCCATTTTTTTAATCAACTATAGCGTTTTTCCGGGGAGCATCCCAATGAATGCAAAGTCTAACAATATAAGCGTCATTGCGAGACGCGCAACGCGAACATGATATGACATATTAATTTTTATTATTTCATCGAATAATAAAAACTGGGATGCACCCTACGCATGTACCTCATCTACCTGAAATTTGCTGTATGATTTTTCCAATCCCTACACCCTACAAAAAAGCACCCCATACCCTCTTCCGGTAAGGTTATAGTACTGAAACTGAAACAACGTATCTACATTGATCACTGTCATAATATAGTTAAAAGCTCCCAAGTCTTTGCTGACTGTGGGAGCTAAAAATTTTAAGTTCACCGCGACGCCGTTTTACCTAAGTTTATGACCTGGGTTTATCCAGGTGGGAATCGAATTCCTCGTTTAAAGTTTCCGAGTCGTTGCTCGGTTTACTGCCACGAAAACAGTTGACTCCCTTTTCTTTAAAGGCATAGATCAAAAAACTTGATGGCAGTCACCAACGTCGTAGTGGAACTTCACCCATTATAGCTTTCAAAAAGATATTGTGTGTTTAATCTGGAAAATAAGCCATAAAGTTTGCCTTCCCTGGAAACCCATCACCATTACGACCAAGAAAACCACCCAAACGAGCAACGTCCGCTCTAGAACTCACCCCCTCAGGATTGAACCTACGGTGTACACACAAGTCGGAAAAACCTCACCCTCGCTTTTAGCTACGCTAAAATCTTTCCCTCTCCTTAACAAGGAGAGGGATGTCCGGAACGGACAGGGTGAGGTTTTTCAATATTTTGGGTAATTTGATGAGTTGTGCATACACCATAGGAGGATTGAACAGGGTGTAGTGGTCTGTCAAGAAAGAATGACGGGTTGTAGAGACGTAGCATTGCTACGTCTCTGAACGGGTTATAATTAAGAGTGGTGCAACTATAAAGAATATCCCGTTGCCTTATGAACGTAATCCATAACCTTCTGATACGAATCTGGATTACTCACCGGATTAATAATGATCGGAATCATCCCATCTGGCAACCAAAAACTTATCCTACCGTTGGATTCATGACAAAATGAATTGATGCAATTGAGATTAATTACATATTCATTTCTTTCATAAAGAATTTTCACCCAGTAAGCATTCTCTAATTCCAATCCCGTAACGCTTTCTATATAATTGAGAATCTTTTGATAATCTTCTATGTTGCTCTGCGGGTTAATCACAATCGGTAGCGTACTATCAGGTAGCCAAAATGTAACCCTGCCATTTTGTTCATAACAAAAGGCATTAACACGGTCAATATTGATTACATATTCTTTCCTCTCGTAAAGGATTTTCACCCAGTACGTCACAAAATCTCCTCAATTGTGAGTTGTCTTAAGTAATGACTAATCAATGCTTCGGTGCAATCTTATATTCTAACCTCGTTTCCATCCCTCTTTCCGTGAAAGCTGAAAATCTAAACCTCACCCTCGCTTTACCTTACAGGTAAATCTTTCTCTCTCCTTGTTAACTACGGTGTATACACAACTCGGAAAAACCTCACCCTCGCTTTTAGCTGCGCTAAAATCTTTCCCTCTCCTTAACAAGGAGAGGGATGTCCGGAACGGACAGGGTGAGGTTTTTCAAGATTTTTGGCTAATTCGATGACTTGTGTGTACACCGTAGCCTTATTAAAAAGAGGGATGTCCGAAGGACAGGGTGAGGTTAAGCGAGGTTTCACGGCATTTAAAATACTTCTAATGGTGCTGAAAAATTAGAGCTAGGATGAGAACGAGCGATCGCTGCTTGCATAAATCCTGTAAATAATGGATGAGGTGCGCTTGGACGGGAAAGAAATTCTGGATGAAATTGACAAGCTATAAAGAACGGATGATGCGGTAATTCAATCATTTCTACTAAGCGTCCATCAAGAGATGTGCCACTTACCACATAGCCTGATTCTATAAATAACTGACGATAAGCATTGTTAAACTCGTAGCGATGGCGATGACGTTCGTAAACTACATCTTGTTGATATAGCTCAAAAGCCATTGTATTCGGTATGACGCGGCAAGTATACAAACCTAAACGCATTGTACCGCCTAAATCAACTACATCCTGCTGTTCGGGCAGAAGGTTAATTACTGGATTTGTCGTAGCTGGGTTAAATTCGGCACTATTTGCATCAGTAAATCCCGCGACGTTTCTCGCCCATTCAATCACCGAACATTGCATTCCTAGACACAAACCCAAAAAGGGAATGTGCCTTTCGCGGGCATAATTAATTGCGGCAATCTTACCATCTACGCCTCTAGTACCGAAACCTCCCGGTACAATTATTCCATCAATACCCTGAAGATGCTTTTCGACATCTTCAACTTCAAGCATCTCAGAATTTACCCAGCGTAAAACTAATTCTCCATTAGTGGCGATCGCTCCATGTCTCAATGCTTCCACAACCGACAAATAAGCATCACTTAAGCGAACATACTTGCCAACTATGGCAATTTCAACTTGATATTGAGGACTGTACAACCTTTCCACCAAAGTTTGCCACTCCACCAAATCGGGAATGCGTTGTTCCATTTGCAGCAAATCAAGTACTTGCTCTGCCAGCCCTTCTTGTTCTACAATGAGCGGTACTTCATAAATACTCTTGGCATCTTGAGCGGTGATGACGCACTCGGCAGGTACATCACAAAATTCTGACAACTTCTGTTTTAACCCATTTGCTAAAGGGCGATCGCACCGACATACTAAAATGTCCGGTTGAATGCCAATAGAACGCAACTCTTTCACCGAATGCTGTGTTGGCTTCGTTTTCATCTCACCCGCCGAAGCAATCCACGGGATCAACGTCACATGCATGTACAATACATTCTGTCGCCCTACTTCCTTACGAAACTGGCGAATCGCTTCTAAAAACGGCAATGATTCAATATCCCCCACCGTCCCACCAATTTCCGTAATTACTACATCAGGAGTAGTATCACGAGCAACTCTCATAATCCGCTCTTTAATTTCGTTTGTAATATGAGGAATTACCTGCACCGTGCCGCCATTATAATCTCCGCGCCGCTCTTTATTAATCACCGCTTGATAAATTGCACCAGTGGTAACACTATTAAGACGCGACATTAATGTATCAGTAAAGCGTTCGTAATGTCCTAAATCTAAATCCGTCTCAGCACCATCTTGCGTAACAAACACTTCCCCATGTTGAAAAGGACTCATTGTCCCCGGATCGACGTTAATATAAGGATCTAGCTTGAGAATTGACACTGAATAATTGCGCGACTTGAGCAATCGTCCCAGACTAGCTGCGACAATTCCCTTACCAATACTGGAAACTACACCCCCAGTAACAAAAACAAACTTAGTCATAGTATTTACAATTTCTATCAACTTCTAAAAATACATGCCGTCATTGTGCCACAGTAATTGTGTTATTCGATTTTCTTTAATTTGGCTGTGAAAAGTGTTTTCGGATTAGTATTATTAAGCTTTATAGTCATATCCTCCCCAACTTTGGCTCAAGAGCAATCTCTCAATATTGTTTTTCCCGCAGCAAACTACCAAACCAGCGAAGAAAAAATCTTCTTTCTGGGTACAGCACCTGCAAATGGAGAAGTTATCATCAATGGTAAACCGATAACTCGCAGCAAAGGTGGGCATTTTGCCCCAAATTTCCCCTTACAGTTAGGAGAAAACCTCTTTACTGTGCGCTATCAAAATCAAGAGCGTCAAATAAAGGTTACAAGGATATCTTCTCTACCTGAGATACCAAAAGGGTTAGCTTTTGCTAAAGATTCTCTCACTCCAGCGGCAGATATTGCTAGAATAGTGGGGGAACTTATTTGTTTTAGCGCGATCGCACCTTCTAACGCTACAGTATCTGTCAAGGTAGCGAATCAAACTATTCCCCTTTTGCCTCAACCACAACAAGCGCAACTTCCAAGCAATTTAGCCGCTCTAACGGGAAATAATCAGCCAATTACCCAATCTAACGTCGCGAAGTACGAGGGTTGCACTACTATAAATGCTGCTGCCAATGTGGGACAACCTCAATTTCAACTAGCGCTGAATGGTAAAAGTATAACCCAACTGGGGAAAGGAAAAATTCAAATTCTCTCACCCGCACAATTACAAATTGCTGAGGTGACAGTAGATGCCGGAGTTGCTCGTACTGGTCCAAGTACAGATTATTCTAGATTAACACCCTTACCTAAAGGAACACGCGCCACAGTCACTGGTTTTGAAGGTGAATGGTTGCGCTTGGATTATGGTGCTTGGATTAATAGTAAGGAAACTCGCATTTTATCAGGTGCAGTTCCACCAAAAACAATTATTCGCAGCGTGGGATATCGTCAACTTGCGAATGCGACGGAAATAGTTTTTCCGTTGCAAGTTCCTGTACCCGTTAGTGTACAGCAAGGCGATCGCTTTCTCACCCTCACGCTCTACAATACCACAGCGCAAACAGACATTATTCGTAGCGTTGATAATGCCTTAATTTCTCGCCTAGATTGGCAGCAGTTGCCTCAAGGCGGCGTGCAATACACCTTTAACCTCAAAAGAAATCAACAGTGGGGATATAAGCTGAGATACGACGGAACAAGTTTAGTTTTGTCTTTGCGCCAACCCCCAGAAATCCGCAAAAATGACAAGCCACTATCTGGCATCAAGATTTTACTCGATCCGGGACACGGCGGTAAAGAATCTGGGGCAAGTGGTCCAACTGGGTATTTAGAAAAAGACTTAAATTTGGTAGTGTCGAAGTTGCTGCGGGATGAGTTGGTAAAACGAGGGGCAACGGTGGTGATGACACGGGAGGATGATCAGGAAGTTTCTTTAGGCGATCGCCAAGCAATTATTGATAAGGAAGAAGCCGCAATTTCTATTTCCATTCATCACAATTCTTTACCTGATGATGGTGATGCTGAGAAAATTAAGGGTTTCGCTGCATTTTGGTATCATCCCCAAGCTCACAGTTTAGCTGTCTTTTTACATAATTATGTGGTGAAGAAATTAAAGCGTCCTTCTTATGGTGTATTTTGGGATAACTTGGCGTTGACACGTCCAGCAAGTACGCCGTCGGTGTTGTTGGAATTGGGTTTTATGAGTAATCCCGATGAATTTGAATTGGTGACGAATCCTGAAGAACAAAAGAAGGAAGCTAAAGCGATCGCTCAAGGTATTATTGAGTGGTTTAAAAGCGATCGTTAAAAGTCTCTCTGCATTCCCATTCCTTAATAAATTCTGCCCTAAGTCAGATGTTTTTTTGGCTTAAGTATTTGCTTTGAAAATATCAAGGAAGACTCTGCGTTTAAAAAAGCTACGAATTAATGCAAAACTGTATTTACTATTACACTTTATCAAATATATTTTGCTTTTGTCGAAGATATATGTAAATACCGCATAGGTAAATCCCGCAACCACATTTTTTCTTAAATAGCTCTACTTGTGAAATGCCAAAACCCAGACATAGCATGACATTTGCTTGATTCAATAACTTATTTGACCTCCAATTTTTTTATGGAAATCCGGGCTTTTCAGCAAAGCTTTACACTTACTTTAAAAAAGATTTTTCTCTCTACATATTAACTTTATATTATCTCTTTGAAATTACAAGGAATAAAGGTATATTTATTTTTATAGATAGAAAATGTACATGTCCACAGTAAATAACCAAGCAACTAAGCAATGAAAAATTACTTTGGCTGATCTAATTTTTTATTGCATAACTTTTTTCGTTCTGGTCATTGTTTAAACTGCAATCATTGAAAACTGTATTTTAGAAGTATCGGTGCATCATGTTTTTTTCGATTTTACTAGTTAAAACAATTTGCTTGGTTCGTCACTAAAAGCAGTTTTTTTCCGTAGGCTTAGTTACTTTAACGATGGTGATGAGACAGGTTAACTTACTAAATGTGACCATCAATAACATCACAATGGTCGAATTGCTAGAAAATCTGCGAGTCGGTGGTATTGTTTTTACACCTAACGTGGATCATGTGATGAAGTTGCAGAAAAATCAAGACTTTTATCTTGTTTACCAAGAGGCAGATTATAGAGTTTGCGATAGTAAAGTTTTGATGTATATATCGAGTTTTTTGAAAACACCAATACAGGAGAAAATTTCGGGTTCAGATTTATTTCCAGCATTTTACAAATATTACCAGCATGACGATCAAATTAAAATATTTTTGCTGGGTGCTGAGGTAAATGTAGTTAAGATAGCTCAAGAAAAGATTAATTCAAAGGTAGGTAGAAATATTATAGTTGCGGCGCATTCGCCGTCCTTTGGATTTGAGAAAAATGAAGAGGAGTGTCAAGAGATTGTTAAACTCATTAATTCTTCAGATGCTACAGTTTTAGCAATTGGTGTAGGCGCACCCAAACAAGAAATGTGGATTGCTAAATATAGAAAACAATTGAAGAATATCAAAGTATTTTTGGCTATTGGTGCAACTATCAGTTTTGAAGCTGGTAATATCAAGCGATCGCCTCAATGGATGAGTGAAGTTGGTCTAGAGTGGCTTTATCGGCTTTTAAGCGAACCTCAGCGACTCTGGAAGAGATATTTGTTAGATGCCATCCCATTTTTTTGGTTAATTGTGAAGCAAAGATTTCAGCTTTACGAAAATCCTTGGTCAACCACAAAGCCGCATAAAAATAGCTACCTGACAAGTTTGATAAAGAGTATTAGAAAAATGTAAAAAGTTGATATAACCAGGTCTTTCCTCAAAGTATTCGTATCCTAATTTCACTCATAGCCCAAAGCATTCATCTAGCATTAAATAAATTGTATGGAGAATAGGAACTATCCTGAAGAGATAGATGTTCAAAGATATTTGCTAGTTCTCAAACGTCGCTGGCTGGTAATTTCAGGAGTGTTTGCAGCGTGTACTTCTTTAGCTGGGACTAGTTTGTTGTTGCAACGACCTGCCTACGAGGCAAGTGGACAGCTCCTTTTCCAATCAAATCGAACCTCATCTCTGACGGGAGTAGGAGAAAAAATAGGGGATCTTGAAACCGTAAAAGCTCAAGCTAATCCTCTTGACACCCAAGCTCTAGTTTTGCAGTCTTTGCCCATCAAACAGGAGGTGATAAATACTCTCAAGCTGAAAGATAAAAAGGACGCTCTTCTCAATCCAGAGTTACTAGCAATCAAGGCTGACTCAATTTTAGGCACTGATGTACTTAAAGTTTCTTACGTATCTGAAGATCCTCAGTTCGCTACAGCAGTAGTCAATCAGGCAATGAAATCCTTCATTGCCAACAATCAAATGACTAATCGCTCTGAAGCTATATCCGCAGGTGGATTTATTGAAAAACAATTGCCACGAGCTAAAACACAATTAGATAGAGCAGCAGAAGACCTGCGTCAGTTTAAGCTAAAAAATCAAATTATCGAGCTTAAAGAAGAGACGGCTAACTCAGTTGAAACGATGGGTGAGTTAGAGAAAGAATTAGCCCAAGCTCAATCTCAACTCGCTGATACAAGTGCCCAGGAAGTAGAAATACGTCGTCAAATGAATCTACCTGTAGATCAAGCTGTAAATATTACTTCTTTAAGTCAAGTACCTGGTGTGCAAGAACTCTTAAGTGAACTGCAAAAAGTACAAACTCAGCTAGCAGCTCAACAAGCACGCTACACAGAATCACATCCATCCATCCTGACTCTTAAGAATCAAGAAGCAACATTAAATTCTTTATTGCAGCAGCGAATATCCCAATCATTAGGATATCAAGCACCAATTTCTCCTGGTCAATTGCAAATGGGGCAGATCAAGCAAAACCTAACATCAGAGTTTGTGAGATTACAGTCACAACGCTTGGGGTTAGAAAAAAAAGTAGAAGCTTTGTCTGGGATTATAGCGTCTTATAAGCGCAGAGCTAATGTTGTGCCAAATTTAGAGAAACAGCAAGGAGAACTAGAGCGAAGGTTATCAATCGCACAAAAAAGCTACGAAAACCTTGTGACTCGACAACAGGAAATCAAAATAGCAGAAAATCAAACTGTTGGAAATGCTCGTGTCATCCAATCTGCTGTGGTTGGTACCAGTCCAGGAGCAACCAAAAAGAAGGTGGGAATATCATTAGGTAGTGGATTTGCTGGTTTACTACTTGGTGTGGCAGCTGCCTTTTTTGTTGACTTAATCGATAGAAGATTAAAGACCACTAAAGAAGCAGAGGAACTTTTTGGCTATACCTTGCTAGGGCTAATTCCCAAATTTGAAACTAATAATAATACATCTATCCCTTTGGATACTAGCTTACAAAAAGTCTCGCCGCGAGTTATTGTTGCAACCACTCCGCGTACTGTGATTCATGAAGCATACCAAATGCTTCAGGCAAATCTAAAGTTTATGAGCTTAGATAAAAAAGTTTCTGCAATTGTGGTGACAAGTTCTATGTCTGGGGAGGGTAAATCAGAAGTTGCTGCTAATTTAGCTGCGGTAATGGCTCTAGCTGGACGACGAGTTTTGCTAGTTGATGCAGATATGCGTCAGCCATCTCAACATCATCTTTGGGGTCTTATAAACTCAGTAGGTTTAAGTAACGTCATGGTTGGTGAGAATGAATTTTCACTATCTATACAAAATATCACCGATAACTTATCTGTACTCACTGCTGGGGTCATGCCACCTAATCCCTTAGCATTGATTGACTCAGAACGCATGACAAATTTCATTGATATGTTGTCTAAAACTTACGACTACGTTATTTTTGATACTTCTCCTTTAGTGGGCAGCGCTGAGGCAGCAGTTTTAGGCAACATGGTGGATGGAGTCTTAATTGTAGTGAGACCTGGTGTTGTAGATTCAAGTACTGCTACCGCTGCTAAGTCCTTACTCGCACGTTCTGAAGCTAATATTTTGGGAATCATAGCCAACGCGGTCAATGTGAAGCATGAGCCTGATAACTACTTTTACTACAACAACTCCCGGTCTGAACAAAATGCGGAAAAAGTCTTAAGTTGAATGCCTAAGAAAAAACTGAAAAGCGACTGAGTTTCCAAACATCCCAACGAGGTTTTTTATGAGTGCATCACCGGAGTTGAGAGCAAACACAAGCGACGCAGAACTTTTTACTTTGAGTCTTTGGCAGCTTGTTAAAGAAGACTGGATTGCTCACGGACGAGATTGGACTAAGCCAGGATTTCGAGCTGTAGCAGTTCAGCGTTTTGGAGTATGGAGGATGAACATTCAACCGAAGCTACTTCGCGCACCCTTCAGCATTCTATATCGGATGTTGTTTCGGAAAATTCGCAACACTTATGGAATTGAACTACCTTACACTGTCCAACTTGGTCGGCGCGTAATTATTGAACATCAAGGAGCAATAGTTATTCATGCAAATTGTGCGATCGCCGATGACAGTATTATTCGTCAAGGCGTTACTTTAGGCAACCGCTATTTAGATCGTCCCTCTGATGCACCACAGTTAGGTAAACGTGTCAATGTTGGTGCTGGGGCGAAAATTTTTGGCAACGTCACTATTGGAGATGGCGCAAATATTGGTGCTAATGCCGTAGTTCTGTCCGATGTTCCAGCGGGAGCAACGGCAGTTGGCATCCCGGCAAAAATCATCAATTCTTCAAAATTTGCTCGCTCTGGCTCTCGCTCTGAAAAGTACTGAATGTGGTCAAGCAAAAACTGTTCCACCTATTAATAACGGGCTTTGTTTATAAGCTGGTATAAGCGGGTTGAACGGAGATATTTATTAATACTAAATAAATAACGTTAAAAAACTTGCCCCTACCTATGCGTGCTTTTGTTTTACTTAGATTACACGCTCACTGAGGTTTTTAGCATGAAAAAAGTATCTGTCATTATTCCAATTTACAAAGTCGATAAATATATAGCAGCTACAGTGCAATCGGTTATTGAACAGACTTATACAAATTTTGAACTTCTGCTGATTGATGACGGTTCTCCTGATAGAAGTATAGAAATTTGCCAGCAATTTACAGACTCCAGAATTAGAATTATTCGTCAAGAAAATCGGGGAGTTGCTGCCGCTCGGAACACTGGAATTCGCTATGCCCAAGGAGAATATTTAGCCTTTTTAGATGCAGATGACTTGTGGTTAAAACAAAAGTTGGCAAAACATGTTGAGCATCTAGATAATTCACCAGCAGTAGGAGTTAGCTTTTGTCGCTCTGCTTTTATTGAT
Organism: Nostocales cyanobacterium PMM_0069; assembly: GCA_949127635.1. Classification (GTDB taxonomy): domain Bacteria; phylum Cyanobacteriota; class Cyanobacteriia; order Cyanobacteriales; family Nostocaceae; genus Hassallia. Next base: position 13,528 of record CASBQA010000111.1, read on the forward strand.
GAGGCAGGAAACCCTTTAGGTATATATCAGATTTCTAAGCTTCAGGGAATTACTTTGCTTGATTTACTTTGCCGCACTCCCATTGGCAATGGATCGGTGGCAGTAATTCGACGAGAAGTTTTTGAAGATATTAGATTTCAAGACAATCTTTATGGTGTTGTACAGGACTTTTATTTTGACGATGATCGCCAATTACACCCATCAGAAGATGTTGAATGTTGGCTGCGTATTGCCATTAAAACAAAATGGAAAATTGAGGGTGTTCCTGAGCCTCTGACGCTTTATCGGGTAAATTCACAGGGATATTCAGCCCAACTGGTTAAAAAGTTAAATTCCTGGGAAAGGATGCTAGAAAAAGCCTGTTCCTACTCTCCAACAGTGATGGTTGAGTTGGACAAAATAGCTATGGCTTACCAACTGCGACATTTAGCCAGAAGGGCAGTCACTTTGCAATCGGGTTCAACAGCTGTGCAACTCATGCACCAAGCTTTATCTACCTACTGGCTGATTTTGCTAGAGGAGCCACGACGTACACTGATAACTTTAGGTGCTGCGTATTTGCTCTGGCTGCTACCGCGATCGCTTTACCGCGAAATTGAGACTATGGCTTTAAAAATCACAGGAGCCAATCAACAACGCCGCATTCAGCAAAGTTGAATCCTAGACATCTTAATATTACCCATAGATTAACAGGCTTTTGCTAAAAGTATTTAAGTGCGATCGCACTCCCAGAACGCTGTTTTAGTTGAAAACCCCAGATAACAACATGCCTAAACCCCTTCGGATTCTTTATGCATCTGGTCCAGAAGATATTATTGAAGCTTACAATTATTGGATTAATGGTGGGGATGCTCCTTCACAGGTATCAGTTACCTTCTCAAGTCAGTTTTATGAAGTTTGCAAAACTTTAAATGCAAAAGGTTACGCGATCGCACAGTCTAACAAAAAAGAATTTGTGCAAGACAATCGCTTTATCGTTGAACACCGTCGGGTTCCATTACCTAACGCATCAGGAATTTTTTATCACCTAAGACAAGTGTGGTGTGGATTGCATTTACTTGCCTCTGCCATTCGCTTTCAAGCTAATGTTGCGGTGATAAATGACGGCACAACATATTGGTTTGTTTTGTATTTATTTTCCTGGATCGGGATAAAGGTTATTCCCACGCTGCATTGTATGCTGTGGTGCAAGTACCTGCCTCCACGTTTAGTAGATAAACTGAATTTATCACTTAGCCGTAATTTGTTTGCTTCTGATTGTCAGGGGATATTAGTAGCATCGCAGGACATAGCTAAACAAATTTCCCAACTAACGCTGGGTAAACATCAACCGATTTTGGAATTCTTTTCTACCTATCTGCGAGCAGACTTTGCAAACATACCTAAACCATCAGTTGCATCCCCCTTCCGAGTTCTATTTGCAGGTAGGGTTGAGCAAGAAAAAGGCGTGTTTGACTTGTTAGAAATTGCCAAACGCTTTGCTACTGAGGGCAGACAAGATATCATTTTTGACATTTGTGGCGAAGGTTCGGCACTAGAGTCTTTACGTCTTGCAGCTCAGATGAGCGGCGTTGATCGCTCGTTTATCTGTCATGGGTACTGCACAAAAAAGCAAATGCGAGAAATGTTCAGCCGATCGCATGTTGTCATCGTACCTACCAGAACAGAGTTTATCGAGGGTTTCAATCGGGTTGTATGCGAAAGTATTTTATCAGGTCGTCCGGTTGTTACTTCAGCAGTTTGTCCAGCTTTGTCTTATGTGCGGGATGCGGCAATAGAGGTTCCTGTGAATGATGTTAAGGCTTACGGTGATGCGCTGCTAGAGTTATATAGCGATCGGCAACTTTATCAACAAAAGAGACAGGCTTGCTTGATAGCCCAAGAGCAGTTTTTCGATAGTACAAAAAGTTGGGGGACTACCCTGAAATTGATCCTTCTAACAATTCAGGAACAACAAGATGTCAATAAGTTAACGATCATAAGTAGCGA
>CASBQA010000112.1 GCA_949127635.1 Nostocales cyanobacterium PMM_0069
TCTACGTACCTTAACTGGTCATAGTGACTCGATTAATGCAGTTGCGACCACACCTGATAGCAAGTACGTGATTTCTGGTTCAAATGACTACACCCTGAAAGTGTGGGATTTGCAAACAGGGGAAATTCTACGTACCTTAACTGGTCATAGTGACTCGATTAATGCAGTTGCGACCACACCTGATAGCAAGTACGTGATTTCTAGTTCATCTGACTCCACCCTGAAAGTGTGGGATTTGCAAACAGGGGAAATTCTGCGTACTCTAGCTGGTCATAGACGCTGGGTTAGTGCAGTTGCCGTCACCTGTGATAACAAGTACGTGATTTCTAGTTCATCTAACTCCACCCTGAAAGTGTGGGATTTGCAAACAGGCTGTATACTGCGTACCCTAACTGGTCACAGTAACTCGGTTAGAGCAGTTGCAACCACACCTGATAGCAAGTACGTCATTTCTGGTTCAGATGACAATACCCTGAAAGTGTGGGATTTGCAAACAGGGGAAATTCTGCGTACCCTAACTGGTCAAAGAAGCAGGATTTATGGAGTTGCAACCACACCTGATAACAAGTACGTCATTTCTGGTTCAGGTGACAACACCCTGAAAGTGTGGGATTTGCAAACAGGAGAAGTAATTGCCACTTTCACAGGTGACCGTCAAATAAGCTGCTGTGCTGTTGCAAGGGATGGCATATCAATTGTCGCTGGGGAAGCATCAGGACGAGTGCATTTTTTGCAATTAGAGGGCGCCTGATGAAGTACAATCTAAATCAGACGATTTTGTGAGCGATAAAAGGGACGCTTCACCTTAACTGATTTTAAGACCTCACCACCTCAAATGCGATCGCCATTGCTGCCAGTTTCTTGACATCAATACCACGAACTCCGCTTGGCAGTGCTATCCCTTGAACATTATTATTGCCACGAGTCCCTGCATCCAAATCATCAAGCAGACTGTTAGTAACCTCCAAAACCTCATCAGTCAGAGTAATTGGAGTGTTGCGATTTTCAACACCTCTCGACTTGGCAATTTGTTGCAATGCCTTAAGAGAAGTTCGCAGAGGTGTTGTACTAGTAATAATTAACGCTTCTGAAAATCCCAAAGGTTTGCCGATAGTCAGTTTGAATCCATCATCAGTTTCCGGAATCACCCGCTTCTGCTTTGCCTCTATCAATGCAGCATTTTCTGAACCTGACCAATTATTCGGAAAGATGACCGTCATTTCTCCTTGGGCATCAATCACCAAAATGCTAACGTAGAGAGGTTGAGACTCGTTATTTTCAACTTGAAAAGCAATTTCAGTCGATAGCGGTAATTGAATCACACCAGAGTTAGAAAACTTCACAGACGAAGCTGGTGCTTGATTAGACCCAACAGTATTTTTCATATTTTGAATCCCACGAATCGGGAAAGTTTCGCTAACTACTTCTTTGCTGCCAGCGATATTCATCGAAACACGCAGATTTATCTGTGATGAATTAGTATTACCCAGCACCTCCTTGACAATTCTCGCTGCGAGTAAAGACTTAAGCTTGGGTTGCAAACGCATCACCGCAGCACTCACCGTTTCCCCACTATTACCAAAGGATGCAGGGATTATTTGCTCTAAACTAGGTAAAAATAAACCAAAACTATTCACCGCTGGCAGATTCGATATCTTTTGTTTCTGTAATTTCTGATATCTATCTTGAGTCATGCGACCAAAAATATATTGTACCTCAACAGTTCCCAACGGTTTGGGTTCGATGCGCTGAAGTCCCTGTAGAGCTTGTGTTGCAAGCTTTGCGGTGTTATTATCAAAGGCATTATCAACACCAATTTTTAAACTGAGATTATTGGGAATGCTGCGAATCCGTTCTTGTAATAGCGTTCCTGGCTGTAGTTTTACTCGTTGAGTCGGAGTATTTTGTAGCGTACCTTTGCCAATTAATCCAGTCCGAGATTCTAGTTTCACAAGTCCTCTTTCACCACCTTTAGCATCCACAACTGTGAAAATGGCATCTTGATTGAACGCTTCTAGAGTCTGTGAATCTAGCCCACCCAACCATAATTCTACTTGATTGCCTGTAACTTTAGTTATGACAGCTTCAGCAGAAAGAGCAGGCGATCGCGTAAAATAAATAGGTGAGTTGTAATTTTCTTTGCTAAACCTAACTTCTATTTCTGGTTCTTGAGGGTTTCCGGTTTGTCTAGCTAACTCTTTAGTATTTCGACCAACATTAGCGATCGCTGTAGTTACAGGTTCATCCGCAGTTTGCTGCCAAAGATATTGCGTCAACTCATAAGTAAAGGCACCTGCATAAAAGTTACTAAAAGATGCATCCGATGCATATTGTTCCCGTTTGGCAGCAGCGATAACAACTCCTCTCGCAACACCTTTTCTACGAAGTTCGATAAACTTTTGTTTTGAAAGTCCCAGTCGTTGCAGCCATTGTTTTTGATACTCAAATTCTTCAGTACTGGGTTGAAGAATTGAACCATCACCACGCGATCGCACTCGAAAATTTCCTCGTGTACCACCCCCAGAATGACAACTATCTAACACCACAGTAACATTATCTGTCTTCAACGCATACATGAGTAAAAACAGCGTATGTCCCATAATATCTTGCACCGGACCACCAGAAACAGGAAAACCTGGGGGTAAAATGCTATCTATAGGAACAAAAGTACTGTTAAGTCCATCTGGTGAATCGCGATCTGGATCTACAACTTGAGAACCATGTCCGCTGAAGTGGAACACAACTACATCCCCACGTTTGGCTTGCTTGATTAAATGGTCTTCAAAAGCTGTGAGAATACCTTTGCGAGTAGCTTGCTTGTCCGTCAAAGTGAGAATATCATTATCCTTAAAACCAAAGCGGTGAATTAATAACTCTTTTTGTAACATTACATCATTTACACAACCTTTTAAAGCCAAACCATTGGGATATTCATTAATTCCCACCAATAGCGCTAGTTTGCGGGGTGCATTTTGTGCCAGCACTTGCCCGTAGCGCTTACCTTGTGAGATAATATCTAATTGGTTTAAACTGAGTGTTGCGAGAGTTGAAGCAGAAAACTGGAGAAATTGACGGCGTTTGATAAAAGACATAGGATTTTATATCTTGGCTGAAGTCGCTTTAAAGGATTATATTTCTAGCCTTGGCGAGGTTATGCAAAAACAATGTAAGTTTTTCCACCTCAAAATTAAAGCGATCGCATTTCTCTGCGAAACTTTGCGCTTTCCTCAGCGTCCCTTTGCCTTAAAAATATATAATCTTGATGCTCATAGTATGCATTAAGGAATATGAATTTAATAAAATACAAAACCTCACCCCTATAAAGCTGTGCTTTATCTCCCCTCTCCTTACTAAGGAGAGGGGTAGGGGGTGAGGTAGAAAAGCAGGAAATGGGATATTATTTCAGGACTTACGCACGAACTACATAGGGCTTGCTGACAAAGTAGGAAAAGGTAATACTGTGGGGATTGTAAACGTTATACGTCTTGTTAAGTGCAAGAAA
>CASBQA010000113.1 GCA_949127635.1 Nostocales cyanobacterium PMM_0069
CGTCAAGAAATCAAACTCCAAAAAGGCATTAGCCAGGAAATTGCCAAGCAAATTTCTAAATTGATTCGTGACGAATTCAAAAAAATACAAGCGTCAATTCAAGGAGACGCTGTGCGGGTTAGCGCTAAAGATAAAGATGACTTGCAAACTGTGATTCAGCGATTGAAGCAAGAAGACTACCCCGTGGCTCTACAATTTACAAACTATCGCTGACACTCCCCCCATTTTCCGAACAAATTTCGCTCCGTTTATTTGTTTGGAAAACCGGGGGATTCTTGGGTCTTGTAATCTAAATCACAGAATAGCGTAAGTAGAATAGAGTTATATCATGTCCGACAAATCACATATACTGTAGAGACGTTCCGCCGGAACGTCTCTACGACGGTTGCGATCTTATTGAATCTTTTAAAGAACTTTGTGGGTATGAGAATGTTGTTTAACGTTATCTTCCTTGTTAACAACTCGTTTGGCATTTAGTACCCGCTTGCGCTCAGTGGAATACGTGAATTCAGTATAAGTTGTACCCAGAGGAATCAGGGATTTTGCGATTTCGCGACGCTTGTAAGTGCGAGCAGCTGCAAACGCTCTGGGCACAAATTCCTCCCCAAATTGAGCCGAATCCGGAAAGCCATCTGGTAAAGAAAGCGTATCTCCGTCTAACACAGATCCCAAAGTTGTCCCACAAGCCAACTTATATGAGGTGGGAATACCTTTAAAAATCGCTTCTAAAGCCGCAGAGGGGATAGGTTCTATAACTTCAACTTGATGAACTTCTCCATCTTCTTTGATGAAGCATGTAGCCAAGCCGATGGCGATGTAATCATCACCGGCTAAGTCGGGAGCGTTGGCGTAGGAAATTGCGGTTGTCATAAAAAAATCTTCGCTCTTAATTTAAAAGTCAGATTCAGAAATGGGGTAGCGGAAAGAAAATTCTTACTTTTCTGGCAAAAATTTCTTCATTGATGTGAATGATCGCAAATTTTCTGGGAATAATAAACCGTCGAGATTTTTAGGTTCCCCTAAAGTCATTGAAAAAGAAGGGTTGTGTAAATTTGGAGTTTTCCATTACCAATTCCCCATACCCACTACTCCCAAGTCCCGATAAAGGGCTTGTTGGCATTCTACCAAGTTGTCGCTCTCACTTGTTGACTAGTCTATTGGATTGAGAGATTGCTGTTTCTGGAATAGGACTTGGGGATGAAGTATCTATTATCAGGTTGAAGCATCAATTATTGGTATAGGGCGAACACTCCCACTTATTCTTATTACTTGTACCCAAGTACTCATAGACACCTTAACAAGTGACACAGCGACGAAACCAATCTTCACAAGAAAATTATAAATTTATCTTACAGAGCAAGAGGCTCAGGCAGGAAAATATGAATACAAACCGATTTTTAGCATCTGAGAGTGAGCAAAATTACTTAAAAAAAGCTGTTTTCCAAAATACAGCAAATGCTCAACAGCATCAGGCTAACAGTAGCGGGGAGTCTGCTAATAAAGACAGTTACTTACGCTCTTGTGCTTTGAGATTAGCCCAAATTGGAGATTACACCGAAGCGATCGCCCTGTTAAATCAACTAATCAACCGCCATCCCCAAAATGCCGTTGACTATAATAACCGGGGGCTGATTTATTTTCAAAGCGGTGAAAGACAAAAAGCATTCTGGGATTACAACAAAGCACTACACCTCAACCCCAAGTTAGCTAGCGCTTATAACAATCGTGCAAATTATTACGCAGCTTGTGGAGAATTAACATCAGCGATCGCCGACTATGATCGGGCAATTGATTTGCACCCCAGCCATGTTCGGGCACAGATTAACCGAGGCATTACCTTACGTGACTTGGGACAATATGAAGAAGCAGTTGATGCTTTTGAGATAGCATTGCTTTTCGGTCAACTCGAAGACCATATTTTAGCTGAACGCGGCAGAACTTATCATTTGTGGGGCGATTGGAATTGTGCGATCGCTGATTATCGTCGCGCTTTGAATCAACTACCGCTAAAAAGCACTCGTAAAGATGAACCTAGCTGGCGTTTGCGCTTAAAAGTCGAAAATTGGTTGGGCGAGTTGCTGTGTTCTTAGTAGTCAGAAGACAAAAGACAGGAGCGTTACAGCAGCTTATCGCTAATATCGAATACACGTAACAGACGTAGCAGTGCTACGTCTCTACAAGATTTTGGGTTCTATATATGTACTTCATTGCGAGTATTTTTCGTGCCTGCCATTCGGCTATACGTACAAAGCCTGCCTACGCAGGCTTCAAAATTACACTCGCGTGCATCTAAAATGAAATGCATCAATTATGCCAATTGAGGTAAGAAAAATTTCCGTCCCAATGCTCGTGCTTTTCATAACAGCTGTCAATCATGTTAACGTAACAGTATTTCCCATGAGCATCTAACTTAATTAACGCCTTCCAGGTTTGAGGATTAATCACACCATCGGCGGTCATTTGGCAGGATACCTGAAAATGTTTGACAGCAGCAGCAGTTTTCAGTTGAAAGACACCATCGACTGCACCAAAATAGTAACCAGCGTATCTTAGTGCCTCTTGAACAGCTTTAACTACCGAACTAGCAGTACCAAGATGCAAGCGTGGTAAGCTAGCAGGTCCCTCACACAAGAAAGCCCAAGTTTTTGGTCCGACAATGCCATCTATCGGTAAAAAAGTCAGGCATTGCAAGTATTTAACCGCAATTAAAGTGTTTTGATTAAAGTAGCCAGTTTCCGCCACCTTTTGAGGAAACGACGATGCGGTATCAAATTCCCTTAGCCGTTCATTGAGAACTATTTGCATTTGTTTGACCTCTTCACGACTTGCACCTAATTCTAGGGTCGGTCTGTTGAGAAGACATGGAATTACCTTCACCATAATCTAGATATCTCCTTGATGCTTTTTGGCGGATAAAAAAATATCCATATGGTTTATGGTTATTCCGGAGAAACTTAGGGGTAATTTTTTAGGTGTAGCTTGATGCCTACAAAAAAAATGATACCTGCTGTACAGTACTATTTCTTTTGACCTATATTTTGAGTAGTCAAAATAAAATTCAAAATTTTTATACAGATTAATGTAGAAAATACTGAACCCTTAACTTGATAGCCAAGCTATATTAATAACTCACGTCATGTAAATGAAGTGTGCAAGGAGAAGGGTGCATTTACCTACCATCAATTATGAATCAACATCAACCCCCGGCTTGGAAAGATGTCCGTGCTGCTTTTCAAAAAATTTGGGGTTATGATGATTTTCGTCCGCCACAAGGAGAAATCATCCGCTGTTTGTTGGCAGAAAAAGACGCATTAATTATTATGCCCACAGGTGGCGGAAAGTCAATTTGCTTTCAGTTGCCGGCACTGCTACAAACAGGATTAACGCTAGTAATTTCGCCATTGGTGGCGTTAATGGAAAATCAAGTGCAGGAACTACGCGATCGCAACTTGAGTGCAGCGCTTTTGCATAGTGAATTGCCTTCTAACCAGCGACGTGCGGTTTTGCAAGCTTTGGAACGACAACAGCTAAGATTGCTGTATTTATCACCAGAAACTTTACTGAGTCCGCCAGTTTGGGAAAGATTGTGTCAGCCGCAATTAAAAATTAACGGATTAATCTTAGATGAGGCACATTGTCTGGTACAATGGGGCGACACATTTCGACCAGCTTATCGAAGATTGGAGGCGGTGCGACCAGCGCTGCTAAAATTCAAGCCACAGGGAACACACATCAGCGTAGCCGCTTTTACCGCCACCGCCGATCCTCTGGCTCAAAAGACTATTAAAGAAGTCTTAAGATTAGAGCAACCAGCGTTTTTTCGTGTTAATCCATACCGTTCTAATCTTAACCCCAGTGTTCGCATTGCCTGGACACCAAGAGGCAGAAAGCAACATTTATTAAAGTTTATTCAAGAACGGAAACAAGAACCTGGGTTAGTTTATGTACGTACTCGGCGAGATAGCGAGAATTTAGCTGAGTGGTTGAGAGAAAAAGGTTATTCTACAGCTTCTTATCATGCGGGATTGGGTGCAGAAGAACGCCGTGCAGTAGAAGGGAGTTGGCTAAGTGGAAAAATCATGTTTGTTGTCTGTACTTGTGCGTTTGGGATGGGGATAAATAAGCCAGATGTGCGTTGGGTAATTCACTTCCACTCACCGCATTTGCTTTCGGAGTATGTGCAAGAAATTGGACGCGCTGGAAGAGATGGGAAGCCAGCCCAAGCGTTGATGTTCATTAGTGAACCTACGGGATGGTTAGATCCAGAGGATAAGCAAAGACAAAGATTTTTTGAGGATCAGATGCGATCGCAACAACTTTCCGCACAACAATTAATCAAAAAACTCCCGAAAAAAGGGGAAGTCAATGTAATAGCCAAACAATTTCCCGATGGTGCGATCGCTCTTTCTCTTCTCCACAGCAGCGGTCAGTTAAACTGGCTTGATCCTTTCAATTACAGCATTGAAGAAAGTAGACCAAAGCAATTAACGACGCAATTACATGCTGCAAAGCAAATGAATCAATATCTTACAACAAAACAATGCCGCTGGCAATTTTTGTTAAATGCCTTTGGTTTTGAGAAAGAAGCGGCAAATATGGCTTGCGGACATTGCGATAATTGTAGGAAGTAGTTAGTTGATGGTTGATAGTTGATAGTTGATAGTTGATAGTTGATGGTTGATGGTTGATGGTTAACAGTTATCAACGCTCCCACATTCATCAGTTGCACACTTTTTGTCTCAATAAATATTCAATGCTATATAGTAAACACCTTGATATAAACAGATTTAAGAATGCCTCCATAGCATTTATCAATGCATCAGAGCATAAAGTATTTAGCGCAAAAGATTGATATTACATTATAAAGAGTATATGAAATAATATTGTATGGCTGAGAAAATACAAAGTTTAATAATACTTGCTTTAGCAAAGCTGGTTGCTATTATAAGTGCCAAAGCTAAAGGTTATGTTAAAGCTTCTGCAAAATTAGAAGTTTTAATGGATAAGCGAGAAAATTTAGCTGAAGCTTCCATTAAAGAAGATAGACAGAAACGTAAATTAATTAAACAAGCTTTTAAGGCATTAGAGGAAGCTTCGGCTGAACTTAACCGGAGGAAAGCTGAATATGAAGCTACGGTCAAAAGCGCGGCTATTGAGTGTAAAAATCTAGATAAACTTGTAGTTGAAGAAAAGAAAAAAACTGATGAACTAACCAAGCAGTTTCAAGCTTGGTTAGAGACTATGAAATAATTAATAGTTAAAATAGGACATGTGAAAACTTAGAGACAGTAATTGTAGAGCATGAGGAATAACTATGGATTTAGAATCTCAAATCAGAGTAGAATCAAGTCAAGCTGCTAAGTTAAGCCAAGAAGCTAACTGTGCATTTGCTGCTAAAAACTTTACTCAAGGTAAGGCTTTAATGAAACAGGCAGTAGAAGCTGGGAGAAGATGTAGAGAACTGATCCAGCAATATAGCCAGTCCAATATCACAACAACACCTTAAAACCTAAGTACTATCTTTTTATACTTCTGAATATAGTCTAACTATCAATACGGTTCGGTTAAGGATTTTTGGTGGTGATTTAGGGTATGTAGAGACGCGATATAATATCGCGTCTCTACAAGGTTTTTGGTTTATCGAATTTTCTTAACCGAACCGTATTCGTCTAACTATTTTTATTGAAAGTCCATCCTTTTTGGGAAAATTAGAGGGGCTTTAAAATGCCTTTTTATCAACCAGCTTGACTGATACGCTTTTGCAGTTCAGCTTCTAACTGTTCAGCTGTGCTGACCACAACACCAGGCTTCGCTCTCATAATAGTTAAGTAATACTGAAATGCCTCCTCATCTTGGGGATGAGATATTACATATTGTCTTAAGTCTGCCTCATTAAGGCTTAAATAGTGAGTCATCTGATAATTTTCTCCCCATTGTTTAAAATTTCTACTTGGATGGTTTCACCTATCAAAATCACAATTCTACCTGTTCTTTCATCGTATCGGACTAATGCAATATCTCGGAATAAATTGCTAGCACGAACGCAAAAGTCAAAGAACGCTTTCAGTTGGTCTATGGTCGGTTCCATTTTAGTCCCACTCAGCGGTAGGGCATCTTTTAATAGTGCGATCGCCCCGTGGTCGATTACAGAAATTGTTGGTGATTTGTACGCAGAAGCAGACAATGCAGCAGCAGCAAGGAAATTATCCAAAAAATAAATCCCCTCTGAGATAACGCAGAGGGGTAATAAAGATGCCTTTTTATCAACCAGCTTGACTGATACGCCTTTCTAGTTCAGCTTCAAATTCTTCAACAGTGCGGGTTACAACTTTGTTAGGGCGCTGATCAAGTCTGTCCATTAAAAGATGAAACGCCTCGGTGTCTTGCGGATGATACCTTACGTAGTCCCGTAATTCATCATCTGTCATAGCTTGATAATCTGGTTTAGTCATGGAAATATCACTTCCCCATTTTGGTATATCTCTATTTGTATTGTGTCCCCAATCAAAAATGATATTAGGTATCGACTATCCACTAACTACTAACCACTAACCACCAACGAGGCTAAAATTGCTGCAAAAAGCGCAAATCGCTATTGTATAATCGGCGAATATCATCCATTTGGTGTAAAACCATCGCAAAGCGTTCAACACCAAAACCGGCGGCAAATCCAGTATAAACTTCTGGATCGTAGCCCACAGATTTTAGCACATTTGGATCGACCATACCGCAGCCCATAACTTCCAGCCAGCGTCCATTCCACTGCAAATCGACTTCCGCAGAAGGTTCTGTAAACGGGAAATAACTGGCACGGAAGCGAATTGGTAACTCACCAAACATTGCTTCTAAAAACAGCTTAATAGTGCCTTTGAGGTCTGTAAAAGTTAGTCCCTCGTCAATTGCTAAAAGTTCTATTTGATGAAAAACTGCCGAGTGGGTAGCATCTACATTATCTCGTCGATAAACTCGTCCTGGGGCGATAACCCGTATCGGTGGTTCTTCGGTTTCCATATAGCGAATTTGTACCGAGGAAGTATGAGTACGTAGGAGATTTCCGTCTGGGAGGTAGAAAGTATCCTGCATATCACGCGCTGGGTGGTCGGGTGGGGTATTCAGAGCCTCGAAATTGTAGTAATCTGTTTCCATCTCTGGACCCTGAGCCACAGTGTAACCCATACCGACAAAGATATCCAGCGCTTGGTCGATAATGCCATTGAGGGGATGAACACGTCCTTGAGGGCTGTAAATTCCCGGCATTGTCACATCTAGAGTTTCAGCTTCTAGCTGTGCGTGAATTTGAGCAGTTTCTAAAAAGGCGCGTTGTTTGTCTAAACTGGTTTGAAGGCTTTCTTTGACTGTATTGCCGATCGCCCCAATTAAGGGTCGTTCTTCGGCACTTAATTGTCCCATACTCCGCAACAGCGTGGACAATTCCCCTTTTTTCCCAAGGTAGCCGATTCTTAGTTCTTCTAGGCGTTCTAAGCTATTGGCAGCTGCGATCGCTTTTTCTCCTTCAATTCGCAGTGCTAAAAGTTGAACCTCTAAATTGCTGGGCTGATTGGTCATTTCTTACAGTTATTAGTCATTGGTCAAGAGTCAACAGTCAAGAGTCATTGGAAAAATGATACTAGACAAATAACCTTAGTGGTAATGCCATTGATGGGTCAAAGGCAAGGGTTAAAGCCAACCTATTTTACTAGTTTAAAGGCTATTGTCCAAGGAAAGCATGTTTTTTTGTTCTTTGCCTGTGACGACGGACATTGACAATTGTCTCTTAACTATTAACTATTAACTATTGACTATTAACTATTGACTAATGAAATTACTAATTAGCAATGATGACGGGGTTGCGGCTTTAGGGATTCGGACTTTAGCCAATTGTTTGGCACAAGCAGGTCATGATGTGACTGTAGTGTGTCCGGATCGCGAGCGATCGGCAACCGGACATGGACTAACTTTACACCAACCAATTCGCGCCGAAATCATTGATTCGGTGTTTCATCCTGCTGTCAATGCTTGGGCTTGCGATGGTACTCCTTCCGATTGTGTTAAATTAGCGCTGTGGGCTTTGCTTGAGTCTCCCCCCGATTTGGTTGTTTCTGGCATTAATCAAGGGGCTAATTTGGGAACCGAAATTCTTTATTCCGGAACTGTTTCCGCCGCAATGGAGGGTATAATTGAAGGTATTCCCAGCGTGGCATTGAGTCTTACCAGTCACACTTGCAAAGATTTTCAACCTGCTGCTGACTTTGCAAAAATTTTGGTTGACCAAATATCGGTAAACCCTTTATCAGAATTGATGTTGCTTAACGTCAACGTTCCTGCCGTCAAGTGGTCAGAAATTGGTGGAGTCACTATCACCCGTCAGGGAGTGCGACGGTATGTAGATGTTTTTGATAAGCGCATCGATCCGCGTGGAAAAACATACTATTGGTTAACCGGAGAAGTTCTAGAAGATGTAGAACCCCCATCTGATTTAAATTTATCACAAAATGTACCTACTGATGTCCATGTTATCCGTAAAAACTACATCAGTATAACGCCATTGCAATATAATCTCACCTATGCAGGTGGCGTTAATCAATTGTCTCAGTGGGAATTTAAGTTGAATTGAATAAGTTTATGGACTAGAAACCTAGTAAAGCTTGTTAAATGCATTACAGAAAAATTTAGGCTATAAAGTAGGAGCATCCTTGAAAACAACTCATACATATACGCCAGGAAAAGTCAAGCAATTTGTCTTGCACTCTCTAATTAAAAGCAAGAGCAAGATAACCAAATTAAGCAAAGCTTTGAAAAGGGTATGCTGTTTTACCAAGAAATTCGTCGTCTCACAAAGGGCGGATATACAGCATAAACTGGACAAAATAAGTAACATTTTTTTTATCGATCGCCCGCTAAGTATGCAGCAAGGCAACACCCATGTCTAGGATAGAAAATCAATTTACCGTACAATTTTGGGGCGTTCGCGGCAGCATCCCCACCCCAGGACTACATACCGTTCGTTATGGCGGTAATACCCCTTGCGTTGAGATGCAAGTGGGGGGTAAACGCTTAATTTTCGATGGTGGTACGGGACTTCATGTTTTGGGACAATCATTATTGCCCCAAATGCCCATAGAAGCTCATATATTTTTCACGCACTCGCACTGGGATCATGTACAGGGATTTCCCTTTTTTACCCCAGGTTTTGTCAGGGGAAATGACTTTCATATTTATGGTGCGATCGCTCCTGATGGTTCCACCGTCGAACAGCGGCTAAATGACCAAATGCTGCATCCAAATTTTCCCGTACCTTTGCAAATCATGCAAGCAAATTTGGATTTTTACAATGTCAAAGCCGGAGAACCAATCAAAATTAATGATATTATCGTCGAAACGGCACCTCTGAACCATCCAGGTGAAGCGGTAGGATACCGAGTTAATTGGCGGGATGGTGCGGCTGTTTATATTACTGATACTGAGCATTTTCCCAACAAGTTGGATGAAAATGTGATGTGGTTAGCTCGTAACGCCGACATCCTCATTTATGATTCCACTTATACCGACGACGAATATCATTCGCCAAATTTGCCGAAAATCGGTTGGGGACATTCCACATGGCAAGAAGCTGTAAAAATAGCCAAAGCAGCTAACGTCAAAACTTTGGTAATTTTCCACCACGATCCAGCACACGATGATGTATTTTTGGATCGTGTAGGGGAAGAAGCCGGAGTGCAATTTCCTGGTGCGATCATGGCACGGGAAGGAATGGTACTTCAAGTTCCCATATCCATGCCCTTATCAGAATCTATTCCTGTTAGTGAGTTTTCTGCTTAAAGGTTCCGAATCGACGTGGTAAATCTCTCTCAAAATGGGTGTGCTGTGTGGGTTGCTTCTTCCACCGAAGGGCTGAAGATGCCTACTGCTGTTGCATTGGGCAAATTTGATGGTGTCCATCGTGGGCATCAAAGAGTAATTGCACCAATTTTGCAACAAGCGAACAGAGAAAATAGAGAGAAAGAAAGTAATACTAATTACATTTACTCAACAGTTGTCACCTTTTATCCCCATCCACAAGAATTTTTTACAGGGATACCTCATGCTTTGTTGACACCAGTGGATGAAAAAGCGCAACAGTTGCGATCGCTTGGCATCGAACAACTGGTACTATTACCTTTTGGCAAAGAATTAGCAGCTTTGACTCCCGAACAATTCGTAGAACAAATTCTCGTGCAACAATTGCAGTGTCAGCAAATTAGCGTCGGGGAAGATTTTTGTTTTGGGAAAAAGCGCAGTGGTACCGCCAAGCATTTACAATTTCTCGCCGCCAAGTATAACATTCCCGTTACCATCGTTCCCATCCAAACTCATACAGGCGACGAGAGTGCCACTTCCACACTAGAGGAGGCTCGTATTAGCACTTCACTAATTCGTCAACATTTAGCAAACGGCAACATCGAACTAGCAAACCAACTTTTAGGACGTTCCTACACCCTAATTGGTGTTGTCGTCCAAGGTCAACAAATTGGCAGAACTATTAACTTTCCCACCGCCAACTTACAATTACCTAAAGAAAAATTTTTGCCCCGTCAAGGTGTTTACGCGGTTCGAGTTTGTATCGAAGAAAACCAAACTTCTACCATCGATGGTGTAATGAATATAGGCGATCGCCCAACAGTAAACGGCACTCATCTCACCGTAGAAGTGCATCTATTAGATTGGGTTGGTGATTTGTACGGCAAAAATCTGACAGTGCAACTCGTCAAATTTTTACGCTCAGAACAAAAATTTTCTTCTCTAGAAGACCTAAAAACACAAATTAAACTTGACTGCATTGCTGCTAAAGAAGTGCTGAGTGGGAATACTAATGAGAGTTAGGAGTTAGTAGTTACTGGTTAGGAGTTAGTGGTTAACTGTTGACTCTTGACTATTGACTGTTGACTATTGACTATTAACCAACCATTCCCCCCAGTCCATGAGAGAAAAAATTGACGCCCTGACACAAAATCTGGCTCTGACCATCGTTGGCAAAAGTGAGGCAATACGCTTAGTGCTAGTGGCTTTACTCGGTGGTGGTCACGCTTTATTAGAAGACGTCCCCGGAGTTGGTAAAACCCTGCTTGCCAAGTCTCTAGCTCGTTCTATTGATGGCAAATTTCAACGGCTACAATGTACTCCCGATGTACTTCCTACTGACATTACTGGTACTAATATTTGGAATCCAAAAAGCGGTGAATTTAGCTTTCTTTCTGGTCCAATATTTGCCAACGTGCTGCTAGCTGATGAAATCAACCGTGCTACACCACGCACTCAGTCAGCTTTGCTGGAAGTTATGGAAGAACAACAAGTCACGGTAGATGGTGTTTCTCGCGCTGTTCCTACGCCCTTTTTTGTGATTGCGACTCAAAACCCCATCGAATATCAAGGTACTTTTCCCTTGCCAGAAGCGCAAATGGATCGGTTTATGCTTTCCTTAAGTTTGGGCTATCCTTCTGAAGCTGAAGAATTACAGATGCTGCAAAGGGTCGATAAGAATATCAAAGTTGGTGATTTACAACCTTGTATTACTTTGGCAGATGTGCAAGAATTGCGCCAAATTTGCGCTCAAGTAAGAGTGGAAAGCTCATTGCAACAGTATATTTTGGAATTGGTGCGGGCGACGCGCCAAGATGAGGAAATCTCGCTTGGTGTCAGTCCTCGTGGTACAATGGCTCTGCAACGAGCGACTCAGGCGATCGCTTTTCTGTTAGGACGTGATTATGCGATTCCCGATGATGTGAAGTTTCTTGCTCCTTATGTTCTTTGTCATCGTCTGATTCCAGCGGGAGGGCGTCGGGCAAGAACTGTGATGGAGCGATTATTACGGGCTGTGCCGATTCGATAAATCTGGTTCTAAGCCCTCAGGCTATAAGCCGAATGGCTGCTCCTTTAAGATTATTCTGATTAGCGAGACTTAGACATTTTTTGTGGCAAAAAAGTCTCAAAGCTCTACACACCAATCATTTAACCTCGATTTAGGTTTTTTCTTGATATCTCTGAGTTGAGGCGATTTTTTGGGGTTTGAGGTATATCCCTTGCCCTAAATGGATTTGAGGCTTTTTTCTCCTTATTTTTTGTCTAAGTCCCATTAACGCAGAAGTGAGAAAGCCTTGCTCATAATATTGCTTCAACATAATCTGGACTGTCCCACAAACTACCTCTTGAAGTAGTGTTGTCTTGGATAGTCTTAATGGAATTGTGGCTTTGTGCATATTTAATAAATTCGTGTATTTTCTTAGTAGACCAGCCCCAAATCTGCCCTACCCGCTCGACCATCTGGTGTTCCAATGATGAATAGAAGCCGTCAATATACGCCATTACCAGAATTTGCCTCATTACCCAATTTCGCTGTTTGGGCAATACCCTTTGAGCTACAACCTCTACAGGAATTAGATTTTCGTCTTGAATAAATATTTTTTCTTTTTCTTCCTTGGTGCGTTGTCCTACCCTAGTTTTTTCTTCTAGTGCGTGTAAATATTTCAATTCTTTGTTATGAATCTGCTGGTCTGCACAAACCATGTGTGTAAGCAGTAGAAACGAATAATCTAAGTTTTCATCAGTGTTCGTCGTGGAGTCAGTCATTTTCCCTAGTAGTGGATGTAAGGCTAAGACGCGATCGCAACTTATGAACAAGCCTATACACCAAAAATTGAGCGCTCATTCAATTCTCGGCATAGACAGCACAAGTTGTCTCATTTATATAGTTCCCATTTCACTAGTTCAAAGTGACAAAAGTTACTCGCATTTTTAGAAAAAGCTAAATTTGATATTGGTGTTGGAGCGATGCGGAAGTCCCCACGAGAGCGATCGCCTGTTATTTTCACTTCCATCTGAAGACGCACATAGTAATGCGATCGCAGAACTACAGGAATTTATAGCTCTTCGTCCTTTCTTCCCGTGAGGTAAGGAAAGCGCTCTTTTGTAAAAATGTAAAGACGTTCCGCCGGAACGTCTCTACGACGGTAGGTAGGTTTTTATTACTGTTAATTAAACGGACATGATGTAACGCTATTAAGTCAATTCTACAAACACGCCGCTGCGGGAAAACTCTTCTTCTTCAGGAGTGAAATAGGGAGTTTTATCCACAAGATTGGGATCAAAACAGTATGTTTCTTGTAAAAATTGTCCGCTCTCAACAGCCGACTCCAAATCATTGATGTAATCTTGTGCAACTAGACACGCTTCCTTGATGCCTTCCCAATCACCCTTTTGCAAGAGTTTTTGCAATGTGGTTCTCGCCCCGGCGAGCCTGGATGCTGGCTTGAGCATACCATAAAGGCGGTAGATGCGATCGCTTGCAATGCTAACATGTTTGAGTGCTTTGGCTCGTGCCAGTTCAGTATCAAGGCTGGGCCAATAGCGGGTGGTGTAGAAGGCTTTCTCATCTTTGTGATACCACTCCTCTGAGCGAGCGATGGAAGAGGAGACGGTGTTGTGCAGCTTCCAAAAGAATAAACGCAAAGAGGAGCCATCGACTACAGTAGAGAGTTTTGCCTCCATTGACACCTCAAAATTAGTCAATTGTGCGTCACGTCCGAGCAGAAGGTACTCCATCGGATACATTTCCACCTCTTTATTTTGCACCACATACATATTTAGGTGATGGCGGCAATAGGGACAGGGGTACATGGTGGCAAATAGTTGGAAGAAATCCTTAAAAGTTGCTACCAGAGCTTTCTGCTGTACGTCGGTCTTGGTAGATATAATTTCCGCAGAGGTGTGGAAAAAGCGCCAGACTCCAGGTCCAATATAGTATGGGAAGCTCACCCGCATTTGCGAGTCTTTGATATCACTCCGACCTACATATATGTCAATAAATGCGACATACTGAGAAAGTGCGCCCGACTCCCGTCCAAATTCCTGACGTTCTCGCCGTTTCTGCACTCCATTCAAATAATGGTGTGTCAGATGCCATGCTTGCTTGAGCATCAGCTTTTGTTTTGGGGTGGATTTGGGAAAGTTCTCTGCAACATCTGCCCCATAAAAGCCAAACTCTCCCGATGCCTTAGTTGTCTCATACCACTTATCCAAAGCTGCTTCATCAGGCACTGTGTTGCTCTGAATGTCTGCGGCAGTGCTGACGCTGAATGCAGCCAGCAACTTCGGCATGAAATCTTCATACCAATAGTTTACTGGCATCATCGCACCATCCACTTCCTCTGATGCTTGGGAGAGGATGACACGGTTCCACTTGTTCAGGTACTCTTTGGGATGTTCCTCTGATTTGGCTGGTGGTGGAGCCATTTCTTGATTCAGCTCCATCTTCCGCAGTCGGTTGAGTTCGTTGATGGCAAGCACACCTTCAGCAATGTCCCGCAAGCTGAAATGCTTTTTCTTCAGCGTGATTGCAAACTCGACTCCTGCCGCAAACTTGTCTTTGACATTGGCTGATTTGCGACGTGCTTCTATCATCGCTTTTTCTTCTGCCAACATCTCTGTTGTCTTTTCTATTGTCTTCCAGTTCTTGATGCGCTCTTCTAGTCGGGCATATTCATCTGTGAGGGATTTAACTACTGCATCAAGTACGGGGTGACAAGCGGATTCTACCACACCTAACCCTTTGTAGAGAGCGATCGCTGTCTTCACAAACTCCACAAAGTCAGTAATTCTATAAGGTAGGTTTCTCACCCGCAAGTGGGTTTCGTGATTGGCGGAGAAACTTTCGCGGAAGCAACGGTAGGCTGCTCCCTGAATCAAACGGAACAAACCAATCTGCATTTGCAAGCGGGATGTACCGCGCTTTTGTTCGCTTTGGGGGTGTTGCGCGAGTTGTTCTTTTAATCGCTCAATCTCCACATCAATCTCTGTGTCTGCTGTTTCTGTAGTGTCTTGGGTGGGGGCAACTTCATCGTTGCTAGCTGTGACTGGACTATCGGTTGTTTTTGGCGTGGCGAGGGGAATTGGTGAATCTGTGTAGCCGATCGCAGTTTCTGACTTTTCTGGTACTAGCTTACAGAATTCGTCAAAGTCAATTGAGGCATCGCCATCATGATCGACTTCTTTGATAATTTCATCAAGTTCTTGATCTGTCAACCCAAATTGGCTCATCACCGCTTGCATCTCGTCAGCGGTAATTTGACCGCTGCCGTTCTCGTCAAATACACTGAATGCTAGCGCTAATCGGCTGTGGCGATCGCCTTGTTGGGACACCATCAGCGCTTTGAATTCTTCAAAATCGATAGTGCCTGACAAGTCAACATCTACCTCCTTAATCATGTCGCGCAGCTCTGTGTCGCTGGGGTTTTGTCCTAACGAACGCATTACCTGCCCCAGTTCTTCTGCTGAGACGGTACTATTGCCATCTTCGTCAAACATTTGGAAAGCTTCCCACAACTTCGCTACCTCTTCAGAGGACATTTCCTTGTTTTCCAGATCCACAGGCATGATCAATAAATCCTCGATAATTGTTAAACTTTGCTATTTAACAGTTTTTCATACATTTTGAAAATTAGGAAAACACTTTTTATGCAGATTTCGTTATCCCACCAGTTGTTAAAGTTACTTGTGGCGATCGCGTAACTAATTGCAGCGCTAATGGTAAAAATGATATTATTCACACTCATGCTGCCAGTGTTGTCGATGGAAACGCGGTAAATTACTGTATCTCCAGGTTCATCTTTTGATCATCTGCGATCGCTGCAACTGCTGTACCAACTATGAGACACACTACTTTGAATCTTTGAGAGACTGATGTTTTGAACCATCAGGCATAATCGCACCTTCAATAAAAGCAGCACTCAGTTCAGAAATGCTCACTTTCGCACCTTTTAAATTTGCACCAGTTAGGTAAGCACCATCTAAGTTAGCACCATTCAAAGTAGCATTTCTCAAATTGACACCGCTCAGATTCGCATTACTCAAGTCAGCACAAATCAAGTTAGCGCTACTGAGGTTGGCACTACTGAGGTTAGCTTGATTCAACCGAGCAAAACTCAGCTTGGCATGACTGAGATTGGCACCAGAAAGTTTAGCACCAGAGAGGTTAGCATTATCGAGGTTAGTGTTACTCAGATTGGCATTACTGAGGTCGCTTTCGTTAAAATTGGCTGCACTCAGATTGGCTTTGGGGAGATTAATATCTACTAACTCTGCACCTGAAGCATCTAAACCTCTAAGAGAAACATTATCTTCATTTAAATCTTGGAGTGCTAGAATTCTGGCATAGCTAACTTTTACAGCGTGAGATGCATCAATGATACTCCAAGCTTGGTAGTGAAATTGTTTTCTGCGATCGGGAGCTTCTTTAATTACTAGAACTAAGGCAACTACGATAATTTTTGGCAGTTGCTCCATATCCTATGTGTCTGGCTCCTAAAGCGTTGAGAACAGGCTCTAAAGCCTCCGGATTGCGGAGATTTTCTACTACTAAAACCAGAGCATTAAGCAGCTTTTTCTCTTGCTTTGCCATATCAGTTGTGGCAAACAGCGGTTTCATCTCTGGGTGCTCTGTAAACAGGTGTTCATAAAAACTAGCGGCAAATTCATCGGCACGAGGTTTAATTTTCTCGAAACTTTGCTCTAAAAGTTCGATATTTAAAGACATATTTTACCCTTTGTGCTTCAGCGAAGTTTTTATTATAAATTCAAAGAATTTAATTCTTCCTCTATCTTAGCCATAAATCCTGCTGCATCTTTTATGCCCATCTCTCCCAAAGCTTTCCACTCGTCACTACTGTAATCCAAATCTAGTCCCATCACGTCTTGAGTCCAATAAGGCAAATTTGATGGGTTTTCCATTAGTTCACAGGTTATCTTCAAGATTTCTGTTCCTGAAGTATTAGCTCTTACTTTTGTCGCCAAACAAAAGGAGAGCAATTTAGCTAAATTGCTTTCCGGTGAAATCGATATCAGAAAAGCCATATTTTGTGCCAGTATGAACTTATCTAACTTCATTGGTATC
>CASBQA010000114.1 GCA_949127635.1 Nostocales cyanobacterium PMM_0069
AGTTGTGGAAGGTTTAGTAGTTATAAAGACAACGATTCCCAATAAGTGGGAAGCGCAAATCAAGCATTCTCTGAGACAACGCCTTTAGGTAAAGAGGTGTTGGCTTGAAAATGAGTGAGTGCTGTTGGTCAATCCACCAAAGCTTTTTGCTTACCTAAAGCAGAAGCGGATTCACAGCACAGATGTATTCTCAATTCTGATTACTTGTCCTTGTCCTGGATGACCGCCTCGGTTGATGATATAGAAGGCATTATCTGGACCAATGGTGAAGGCTGCGGGTGATTCTAATCCATTACCACTGAGTAAAGTCGTGCGAGTGCCATCGATCGCTATTTTGATCAGAGATCCTTCTGGTTTTCCTTTCCAACCAGAGGCATTCATATGCTGCAATGCATACAAGTTGCCTTCAGTATCGAAAGCTAAGTCAATTAGTTGGGTAAAGCCATCTGCGTAGACTGTTACTCCATCAGCATCAATACGGTATATTTTTGCTTGACCTTCTGGAAAGGGAAAACCAGTAAATTCGCTGACGTAATAAACACCGTCAGAACCTTTAACAATATCTGTAGGTACTGATTGAATTGCTATCTGCGATGGTGGTGCTTGACGATAAGCACTAGCAGGTGGTACGTGTCCCCGGTCAAAATTTTGCGAGTTAGAACCGGGGAAGATTGGATTAGTTAATATCTGGTTGGGAATTGCAGCAATTACCTTCAGATCGCTGCCATCAATATTTCCACTGAGGACGTTGTTCGCCCCTGCATCAACTAATACAATTTTATCTGCATCTATGTAAAAAGACAATGGGTTACTGACGACTTCACACGAACTTAATATAGAGTTATTACTAAGTTCATAATTAGCTATATCGGCAGTACTAGTCCAAGTATTTGCACTTAAGTCGGCAGTGATAATTTTCCCTAGGTCAGTGTTGCCTAATGCGCGATCGCGTAAAGCTGGATTAGCAGCATAGCCAATCACAACATAAGCCTGACCTTGAGCATCAAATTTTATATCATGAGGACCAGCAGCTCCAGTCCCATCAGCAAATGCGACAGAAGGTAGACCTGTCAATACATATTTGACGATACCATTTTCAATTTTGGCGATCGCACCACTTGTTCCATAACATAAATCACCTTGACCGCTGGGTGATGGAACACTCTTTCCATCTCCCCCAATTCCTGATAAAGCAATATAAAGACTACCGTCGGGACTAAAGCTCAGACCTTTGGGATTATCAAGACCATCGGCAAGTACTGTAAACGATGTAATAGTATGTTCCTTAAGTTTCATTTTAAGAATTAAGAATTAGGTAGAGACGTTTCGGTGAAACGTCTCTGGGAGAGGTGCGGTAGAGACATTCCACTAGAACGTCTGTACGAGAGGATTTATTTACCCTGCGGTGCATAGCTCATACCACGATCAAACGATTGTAGATTGCCGGCTTTAGCTTCTGTCAAACGTTTGATATTCATGTTCTCAGCACCAAAGTCTTCAATTTGAAGTTTGCCCAATGGTAGTTGTTCACCGTGTTTCCAAAATGTGATTCGGTGCAAGATGAAACCAGGAGCTTCCGGATCACCAAAAGCATAAGAAGCCGGTATCAACATACTCGGACAGCGCTGATAAAATCCTTGCTCAGGATAAAAGAATTCATGCTCTACCAAGTACCATTTGCTAACAGGTTCTACCCGCAGCGAAACTTTTACTTTATGACCATATTCATCGCGATACTCACCCGATAAAGCAGAAATTTCACCATCTGCTCGCACTAAATGTGCCCAGTCATTCATATTTCTCAAATCTGACAAATATGCAACTCCTACTTCTATAGGAGCATCAACATAGATGGTGTCAGTATCAATAAAGTAACGTCCTTTTGCGGCTGATGTCAGACCAGCTTTGCGTTCCAAGTTAGCTTTGAGCGATCGACATTCAGAAGTATGTACAGTATGAATTCCCTGCATAATCATCTGAGTTTGTCGCTTTGGATCGACAAAACTTAACCAGTGAAAATACACACCCTTTTCATCTGTTCCTGGTTCAATGTAATCGCTAGGAAAAAGCAGAACCGGATAAACTTGAAAATATTTCTGATACTCAAGTCCACAATGCCATTCAATACCTTGAAGTTGCGGGTGCTGTAATTTTTTAACGTGATAGTAGAGGTCTTTATGATAACCTGAGGCACTTCCACGCCAGGTATTTTCATCCATTTGCTCTGCCATCCGACTATAAAGCGTCCACTCGTCTAAGTTTTTTAGACTACAAAGGTACTCGTAAGCATTCTCTGGTGAAGTTGCAATATAAGCGGATGTAGCAAAGGTATTCTTTTCCATAATATGTTGGTGGTTGATAACTCTTAACTGTTGACTGTTGACCGTTCACCGTTGACTCTTGACTCTTAACTGTTCACCGTTGACTCTTGACCATCAACTAAAAATCATTTCCTTATTCTTAATTTTTCTCGCGTTCTTAATCCGTTCTTCTGCCAACTGCTTGGAAGCTTCATTGGTGGTGATTTCTTGCTGTTTCGCACGAGCAAAAATCTCAATGAGTGTGTCGTAGATATTGTGCAATTGCTGAAAGGCTTTTTCTTCGTTGTAGCCGATCATTTCGTTATAAACGTTGATAAGTCCTCCGGCATTAATTACATAATCAGGACAATAAAGAATCCCTTTTTCTGTAATCATCTGACCGTGGATTTGTTCTTGAGCTAGCTGATTATTAGCACAACCGGCAATAATCGCGGCTGACAAACTATGAATAGTTTGGCTATTAAGAATTCCACCTAAAGCACAAGGAGAAAATACATCAACATCCAGAGAGTAAATTTCGTCAGGTGCGACAACAGTTGCACCTAAACTGCGTTTTACTTCTTCTGCTTTTTCTTGACTTATATCAGTGACAAAAAGCTCTGCACCGCTTTCGTGTAGAAGTTGGCAAACATTTCTGCCGACGTTGCCCAAACCTTGAACTGCGACTTTCAGTCCTTCTAAATTTTCACTTTGTAAGCGAAATTTAACCGCAGCTTTGATGCCTAAAAATACACCTTGGGCTGTGATGGGAGCAGGTCCACCAGATTTTTCTTCTACTCCAACTACATAATTAGTTTCTTGACTAATTGTTCTGACATTTTCTGGAGTAAGATTGACATCTTGCCCAGTAATAAAACGTCCTTGTAATCTGTCTACAAAACGTCCGTAAGCTCTAAATAATTCTTCAGTTTTATGTGCGGGGTCAGCAATAATAACTGCTTTGCCTCCACCAACGGGAATATTCGCACAAGCTGCTTTATATGTCATGCCACGACTTAAACGAAGGGCATCTTTTAAAGCAGCTTCTTCGTTGACATAAGGCAACATTCGTGTTGCCCCCATCGCAGGTCCTAAGCTAGTGTCATGGATGGCAATTATTGCTTTGATATCTGGGTCTTTGCCATGACAAAATAACACTTGTTCATGACCCATTTCTTCTACTGTGTCAAAAAGGTTCACCCTACACTCCACTTTTAGATTTTGGTAATTGCTAATTGGGAATTGGGAATTGGGCATTGGGCATGGGTAATAATTCTTTTTCTAGTCCCTAGTCCCCAGTCCCCAGTCCCCATTCCCC
>CASBQA010000115.1 GCA_949127635.1 Nostocales cyanobacterium PMM_0069
TCTTTAATTCGAGTGTGCCCCATGCCCATTTTTACTAATAATCATCCGGATAAATCTGCCTAAAGTCGTAAATCGATAGTACGAGGTGCAATCGGGGTAATCAACCAAGAGTGCAAATGCCATCCACCCGAAGAGAAAGGAGTCTGCCATGCTACAAAAACTTTTGCAAGCCGCTATAATCACGTTTCTACTTCATTTGTTAGCGGGACTTAGCCAAAATACTAATATTCATACTCAGACCGAATCATCTTTAAATACAAAGCCGGTACCAATGGTTAGCTGGGTATTTCGCTCTCTGCCATAAAGGTAGAAGTGGGAGCAGTTCTGATCGTGGCTACGGGGGAAAGGGGAAGAAATTGGATGGGTATTTTTTCCTTTACCCTTTTTTCCTTTGCCCTTTCACCCTCCCCCGTGAAGTGAAATAGTATTAGACTGAGCAAAGAAGGTAATGTAACTACCGCTTTCTCAATCATGACGAATCGCCTTGCTCTAGCCAAGAGTCTCTACCTCCGCAAACACGCTTCAAACCCAATTGATTGGTGGACTTGGTGTGATGAAGCACTAATAAGTGCAAAAACCCAGAATAAACCGATTTTTCTGTCGATTGGCTACTCTAGCTGCCACTGGTGTACTGTGATGGAAGGTGAGGCGTTTTCAGATTTGGCGATCGCCGAATACATGAACGCTAATTTTCTCCCAATTAAAGTAGACCGCGAAGAAAGACCGGACATCGATAGCATTTACATGCAGTCTTTGCAGATGATGAGTAATGGTCAAGGAGGCTGGCCCTTAAATGTCTTTCTTTCTCCAGAGGATTTAGTACCGTTTTATGCTGGTACTTATTTCCCTGTCGAGCCGCGCTTTGGTCGTCCTGGCTTTTTACAAGTTTTGCAATCGCTGCGCCGCTATTATGATACCAAAAAAGATGACTTGCGTCAACGCAAAGCGGTAATTTTAGAGTCGCTGCTGACTTCTGCGGTTTTGCAATTAGATGACGGAACAACCACACAAGATGATGAATTATTACGGCAAGGCTGGGAAACTAGCACAGTTATAATTACTTCGGATCAACAAGGTAATCGGTTCCCGATGATTCCCTATGCGGAATTAGCCCTACGGGGAACTAGATTTTCTTTTTCTGATGATGGCGAAAATCAATCAAAATACAATGGCAAGGAAGTTTGTACTCAGCGAGGGTTAGATTTAGCACTCGGCGGTATTTTCGATCATGTAGGTGGTGGCTTTCACCGTTATACGGTTGATCCTACTTGGACTGTACCCCATTTTGAAAAGATGCTTTACGACAATGGTCAGATTGTCGAATATCTGGCGTCTTTGTGGAGTGCAGGAGTAGAAGAGCCGGCTTTCATTAGAGCGATCGCTCTAACTGTCAAATGGTTAAGTCGGGAAATGACCGCTCCTGAAGGTTATTTCTTTGCATCTCAAGATGCTGATACTTTTACAACACCAACTGAAGCTGAACCAGAGGAAGGAGCCTTTTACATCTGGAATTATAAAGAATTACAACAATTGCTGACTGCTGAAGAACTAACGGAATTGCAACAGGAGTTGACTGTAACGCCCAACGGCAACTTTGAAGGTAACAATGTGTTGCAAAGGCGTTATGGAAAAGAATTAAGTGATACCCTAGAAAACGCGCTCTCGAAGCTTTTTGTTGCTCGTTATGGTGCAACATCTGAGTCACTTCAAACTTTTCCCCCCGCCCGTAACAACGACGAAGCAAAAACGATAAACTGGCAAGGACGTATTCCCGCAGTCACAGATACAAAGATGATTGTCGCTTGGAATAGCTTGATGATTTCCGGTTTGGCAGTAGCTTATAGGGTATTTCAACAACCGTCTTATCTAGAACTAGCAACACGAGCGGCAAACTTTATCTTAGATAATCAGTTTGTTGATGGGCGTTTCCATCGATTAAATTACCAATTGACTCCGAGCGTGTTAGCTCAATCTGAAGATTACGCCTTTTTTATTAAAGCATTATTGGATTTACACGCTTGTTCGCCTAATCAAACGTTTTGGCTAGAAAAAGCGATCGCTCTCCAAGATGAATTTGATGAATATCTTTTAAGTGTTGACTTAGGTGGTTATTATAACACATCTAGTGATGCAAGTCAAGATTTAATTGTGCGAGAACGCAGCTATGTAGATAATGCCACACCGTCGGCTAATGGAATAGCGATCGCTAATCTTGTGCGGCTGGCGCTTTTGACGGATAATTTGCATTATCTCGATTTAGCTGAACAAGGGTTAAAAGCTTTTCGAGCCGTAATGAGTCGCGCTCCTCAAGCTTGTCCGAGTTTGTTTGCAGCTTTGGATTGGTATCGTAACTCGACTTTGATTCGCACCACAAGCGAACAAATAAATGTACTTATTCCTAAATATCTGCCTACGGCTGTGTTTACCAGCGTATCTAAATTACCAGAGCGCAGTGTAGGATTAGTTTGCCAAGGTTTGAAATGTCTGCCAGCAGCTGAAAGTGTTGAGCAGTTATTGCAGCAAGTTCAGCAAAGTCAAATGCGGGGATGAAGTAAGAAAAACAGCTAGATGTTTCCTTCTTCACATTAAAGAAAGTTAACAGTAAATTTTATATGATATCATGTCCATTTAATTAACAGTAGTAAAAACATCCCAACCCTCGTAGAGACGTTCCGGCGGAACGTCTCTACATTGTAAGTAATAAACCTGATATGATATGACTCAAGCTTTAACTAAAGTAGTAACATTTGAAGAATTTACCGCGTGGAAACCTGAAGGTGGACGTTACGAACTGCATGATGGGGTAATTGTCGAAATGACTCAACCACTAGGAGATCATGAAGACATTGTTGGTTTTTTGGTTGAAATATTAGTTAGAGAATATACTCGTTTAAATTTGCCTTATCGAATACCCAAAACTGCATTAGTCAAACCTCCTGAAAGCGAGTCAGGTTACTCGCCAGATGTGTTGTTATTAAATCGTGATAACCTTGAAAACGAACCATTATGGAAACAAAAATCCACTGTTACTTTATCTGCATCAGTTCCCTTAATTATCGAAGTTGTCAGTACTAATTGGCGTGACGATTATTATAAAAAATATGCAGACTATGAGAGTATGGGAATTGGTGAATATTGGGTTGTGGACTATCTCGGTTTTGGTGCTAAAAAGTTTACTGGAAATCCCAAACTCCCGACGATCTCGATTTATCAGCTAATTGATGAAGAGTACCAAGTTACCCAATTTCGGGGTACTAATCAGATTATCTCTCGCATATTTGGGGAATTGAATCTAACTGCTCAACAAATTTTTGATGCAGCGTTATAGGCAGAAACGTTATTCAGTGTAAACTGACTTTTGCCGTATATCCCAAATAGAGAAGCCAAACTTCTCCCGGATCGGGACTACTCATAATCAGATTCTTGATTGTCTAACTCTAAAAAAATTTCTTCAGCATTCCAGACTAAATCCTCATCTGATAAAGGTGGAAAGTCTAACTGAATAACACGTTTCAAAATTTCCAAGGCAATTTCCAGCCTTTCTGATTCACTCAAACTATCAAAGGTACTTAAAAGTTCTTGTGATGAACCAGTCATAGCTACTTTGGTCGGATACTTTTAAAGGATAATATAGCGTGAGATCAATGCTCATGATTTAACCTTCTGGCTATTCTTGGTAAACTGATGACAAACCGTAGCCAATTAACTGCGATAATCTTAGCTGGGGGAAAAAGTTCTCGCATGGGTGAGGATAAAGCTTTGATTTTGATTCAAGGTGTGCCGTTATTGCAAAGAACTTATCAGATTGCTGAAGATTGTGCAGCTACAGTTTATGTTGTCACACCTTGGGAAGAACGCTATCAAGACATATTACCGCCTAATTGCCAGTTTATAAAAGAAGCGCCTTTATCTGCTGGACCATTAGTGGGATTTGCTCAAGGACTAGCGCAAGTACAAACAGATTGGGTATTATTGCTAGCGTGCGATTTGCCGAATTTGCGAGTTGAAGTTTTGCAAGAATGGGCAAATCAACTTGATGATGTAACAACGGATGCGATCGCCACTTTAGCGCATCATATCAAAGGATGGGAACCGTTATGTGGTTTTTATCGCCGCAATTGTTTACCTAATTTAAACGAGTATATCAATCAAGGTGGGCGATCGTTTCAGCAGTGGCTTAATCAACATTCCGTGCAACTTTTACCCGTCACAGAACCAGGAATGCTATTTAATTGCAATACACCAGAGGATTTAGCTAATTTAAATTAAGTTTATACAGCATATTTCAGGTTTAGGAGGTACATGCATAAAACCCAAAACCAAAGACGTTCCGCCGGAACGTCTCTACGTGTATTCAATAAAAACGCAATCTGCTGTATATTGTACTTTTGCGTGTTGCTCCTACACATTACTACTACCTCAATAAAAAAAATACCCAGCCCTTGTTTTTAGATGGGTTGGGTGTTTTGTGCTTAACTTGATGTATTGACTCTACTGTGTAACTATAAAAGATTGCGATAAATAATCACAAGGGATAAAAGTCATGACTTAACCTGAGACTAAAGTACTGAATTGAACATGACTTTTGTCAGGGAGTGTCAAGTGAATATCGCCGCGTCAGCTTAATGCGTAAGTTCTATAATGATTAGAGAAATTTGTTGATAATTTACTATCAGATAAATGGGAGCATTTAAATTGCGGCTTCCGGATCGACTAGGAAAAAGAATTGAAAGCGATCGCCTGATCTTAGGTACATTACTTCTAACTATCGCCTTAATTATAATCGTCGGCATTTCCCTATCATTTGGAGCAGTATCAATGACGACTGCTCAAATCTGGCAAGCACTTACAAAAACAGGCGATCCCCTAAATCAAACAATTATTTGGGACTTACGTTTACCGCGCATTTTGGCAGCAATGCTTGTAGGGGCAGCTTTAGGAATGTCTGGTTCACTGCTGCAAGGGATGTTACGTAACGGACTAGCTGACCCATTTCTACTCGGTATTTCTGCGGGTGCCGGTTTATTTGCCATAACCATGTTAAGCTTCGGAGTCTTTTTGAGTTGGATTCCCTTAGCAGCTTGGGTAGGTGGCTTATTAACAACAATTATTGTTTATATTTTAGCTCGCAGTCGTGAAGGTATATCAATCGAGCGGTTAATTTTAGGTGGAGTTGCCGTCAGTTCCTTATTTGGGGCAATTCAATCTGTATTATTATTGATGGCAGAAGATGGTAGAATACAAACTGCTTTAAGTTGGTTGATTGGCAGCTTGAATGGGCGCGGATGGAATGAAGTAACAGTGGCTGGAACTTATATTAGCGTAGCTTTGTTACTGGGATGCTTGTTAGCGCGTGCCGTCAACTTGTTAAATTTGGGTGATGAATTAGCAGTGAGTTTAGGAGTAAATTTGTTGCGCGATCGCATTTTAATCGGTGGTGTCGCTACACTTCTAGCCGCCGGTGCAGTCAGTATTGGTGGATTAATCGGCTTCGTCGGCTTAATTGTACCTCACGGTATCCGTCTCCTCGTAGGTACAGATTACCGCGCAGTTTTGCCATTAAGTGCAATTGGAGGTGCTTTAGTTCTCACCACAGCCGATTTGCTTTCACGTTTAGGTGCAGTAGAATTGCCCGTTGGTGCAGTTACTGCTTTACTTGGTTCACCTTTATTTATTTGGTTATTGTATAACAGAAAATCTGGAATTTGATCGGGAGAACAAAGATAAAATTCAAAGTTATAACCGCAGATGGACGCAGATAGACGCAGATAGAAAAGAAAATCACTTCTAGTTTATCTGCGTTTCAAAATCCTTTCATCCAAAATCGATTGATGCTTTTAGAAACACAAAATCTCACCGGTGGTTACACCACAAAACCAATTGTCCAAGAAATCAGCCTAACAATAAAAACAGGTGAATGGTTGAGTTTAGTTGGTGCGAATGGTTCGGGAAAATCGACCCTACTAAAACTTATCAGTCGCTTACTGAAGCCACAACAGGGAACTGTATTGTTAGATGGTAAAGCCATTCACAGTCAACCCGCGTCGGTTGTGGCACAAAACTTAGCATTATTACCACAACAGCAAACAATTCCCAGTGGTTTAACGGTGCGGCAACTGGTATCATTAGGACGTACACCGTATCAACCTTGGTGGCAATACTCACTTAACGCAGAAGATAAAGCGAAAGTAGAAACCGCATTGCAGTTAACGCGGATGGATGGATTGTATAGCGATCGCTTTGTCGAAGAATTATCAGGAGGAGAACGACAACGCGCATTTTTAGCACTTGCTTTAGCTCAAGATCCGCAAATTTTGCTCTTAGATGAACCCACAACTTATTTAGATATTCGCTATCAACTCGAATTACTCGAACTACTCAAACAACTAAATCAACAGGATTTAACCATTATTACAGTTCTGCACGATGTCAATTTAGCCGCAAGATATAGCACACGACTTGCACTTTTATCTCAAGGAAGAATCTTTGCTGTGGGAAAACCCAAAGAAATATTAACACCTGCAAATTTAGCTGATGTTTTAGGTGTAGAAGTTGTAATTTTAGAAACACCAGTAGGTTTGCAGATTTGCCCTTTAGCAGCTATGGCTTTATAAGTTTTTATTATAGTTTATTGATTGCTTTCTTGATTTTAATAAGTTTTACCTATTTGTGATTTAGAAGACAAGTTTTTTTTCCAATATAAAACTATTATCAGAGAACGATTTTAAATAAACCTTGTATAGAACCAAGCGAGTAGCAGAGTCAGATATTTCTAGGAGAATTTGACATATGTTTACTCGCTCTTTTTTTCTATCTAATCATATACAATAAAACCATTATGCTGATATGACACTCCTAAATAATTCGTGAAACTTCCTCTTTCTCTGGGGTTCGTTTAAAAACATGTATAATCCTTATATTTCATCAATTTTCGCAATACTATTAAGCTTCCTTTTACTTGCTTGCAGCACCGCAAGCACACAGCAACCACCAGCCACAAACATAAATCAAAACATATCAGCCAAAAAAGTTGTAGCTCTTAGCTCACTTTCAGCAGATATTATATCTCAACTCGACCAAACAAAACTTGTTGGCATTACAGGAAGCAAATTATTTAAAGATAATCCGCAATTCCAGAAACTTCCTCGTGTCAGTGAAGGACAAAATCCACCTAATTTAGAAAAAATAATCGCTCTCAAACCAGATTTAGTAATTGGTGCGGAAGGTTTTTCTAATCAAACAACCGACAAACTGAAGCAGCTAGGAATTCCTACATATCTTACCCAAGTAAAGACCTGGGAATCATTACAAGAGCTTACAAAAACACTTGCGTTTAGCATTGATGCCGATCCGCAGCCATTATTAAACCGCTATAAAACCTTTTTACCAGAAAAGCAAAATCCGACATTATCAACTTTAGTTTTAGTCAGTCGCCAACCAATTTTAGCACCAAATAAAAATAGTTGGGCTGGCGATTTGCTGGGGAAATTTTCGACAACAAATCTTGCAGCTTCCTTACAAGGTAGTAGTCCAATTGGTGGATATGTAACGCTTTCAGCAGAGAAAATTCTGCTTTTCAATCCAGATGTAATAATTGTTGTAAATCCTCCACAACAAACTGATGCAGCGGTTTTAGATTCGTTTAAAAAAGAAGCTTTTTGGAAAGAACTAAAAGCGACTAAAAATAACCGAATTTACGTTTTTGATTATTATGGATTAGTGAATCCAGGTAGTATAGATGCGATTGAAAAAGCCTGCAAGCAACTGAAGCAGGTTTTATAAATCGTAGTCAGCGATTCATCGCTTTTATGAGCACTAAAGTGCTCACTACGAAATTAAGTTTATTTAAGTTTATATTAAGTTATTTATCAAACTCGCAATCTAAGAGACGTAGCAATGCTACGTCTCTACATTTTTTTCACTTTCTATGTCTATTGGATAAAGTGCATAATTTGATTATGCTGAAACCTATTGAGATTGTATGTAGGTTTGCTACAAAAAAATGTAGCAGTAGCAAAACTAGGGTGTCAAAAAAGTTCCATAAAGTAGGGTAAACATGACTAACAACATCTACGCACTTTTGGTTGGTATTGACGAATACGATCCGACATCTATTCCGCAAATTCCCTCATTGAAAGGTTGTGTTAACGACATCAAAGCGGTAGAAGCTTATTTGCGCGATCGCCTAACTAAAGATGGAAAATGGAAATTAGTTGAACCCACTAACCAATCTTGGATACTCACCAATGAAAAAGCTACTCGTCAAGCAGTGATCGACGGCTTTTTAGAGCATCTGTGCCATTCTGATAGTGAAGATGTAGTCTTGTTTTATTATGCAGGTCATGGCGCTCAAGAGAAAGCACCAGAAGAATTTTGGCATTTAGAACCAGACCGTTTAGATGAAAGCTTAGTTTGCTACGATAGCCGTACAGCAAATGGTCGAGACTTAGCAGATAAAGAAATAGCCTATCTAATCTCGAAAGTTGCACAGAACAATCCTCACGTCGTCATCATTCTCGACTGCTGTCACTCTGGTTCGGGAACCAGAGATTTATCACCAGAAATTAGAGTGCGTCGTTCTCCAGTAGACTCACGAGAACGTCCATTAAGCAGCTTTATTTTTGCCGAAGACACAACCTACTTAAATGAATTATTGAATTCTTCGCGCACTTTAGAACAGAAAAGAACTGGTGTACTATTGCCAAAAGGCAAACACGTCATGTTTTCCGCTTGTCGTGATTATGAGTTAGCGAAAGAATACAAAGGAGAAGAAGGTGAACCTAGAGGAGCTTTTTCTTACTTCTTATTGCAAACTCTCCAACGCACTAATAGTAGCATGAACTATCGAGATTTAGCGAGAAATCTCAATGCGTTGGTAAGTGGTAAAGTTAAGGAACAATCGCCGCAAGTAGAAGCTACAAACCAAGAAGATTTAGATAGACCGTTTTTAGGTGGTGCAATTAAAGAACGTCCCAACTACTTTACCTTGACCCGCAGCAAAAACGATAATAGCTGGGTAATTGACGCAGGTGCTATTTCTGGTATACCGAAACCATCTAAAGATGGAGACACTTTATTAGCAATATTTCCAGCTGCAAGTACTCCTGAGCAATTAACCGAACTTTCCCAATCTTTAGGGGAAGCGCAAGTTATGCAAGTGCTGCCACAAAAGAGTAAAGTCAAAATTCTCAGTGGTAGCGATCGCTTGGATGAAACTGAAACTTATTGGGCGATCGTTACTAATATACCATTGCCGCCTCTGAAAATTTACATCAGAAGCGAAGACAGCGAAAAATCAGGTTTAGAACTCGTAAAACAAGCACTACAAACATCTGCACCTGGTTATAAACCTTCTTTGTACATCAGTCAAGTAGAAGAAGCAAAAGATGCAGATTATGATTTAGTAATTCGTCAAGGTCAGTATTGGATTACACAGCCTAACGATCAACGTCCGTTAGTTGCACCGATTCCCGAAAATCCCGCAGAAGCTTATACCTCGGAAAATGCTGACCAAGTAATTGTTCGTTTAGAACATATTGCTCGCTGGACAAACATTCTTGAACTTTCCACCCCTGCAACTAGTAGCGTTAAAACCGATGATGTGACGATGGAAATTATCGACCAGAAAAAACGAGAAGAAACTTCCCTTAGTGGTGATGAAAAAATAGCTTCAGAGATGCGGCTAGAGTATACCTATGAAAATGATGAATGGGTAAAGCCAATTATCCAAATCAAACTCACTAATAATAGCAATAAAGCACTTTATTGCAATGTATTAGACCTCGCAGAAAGTTACTTTATATCTAGCAACTTGTTAGATGAATATCAAGCAAGCAGTTTCAAGCTTCCACCCAAAGACTCAGGAAAAAACAACACTCTCGAAAGAGGCAACATCAAATTGTACATCAAAGAGGAATATTTAGCATTGGGAATTACTGAGTACAAAGATATATTAAAGCTGATAGTCAGCACAACTGAATTTGATGCGAGTTTGCTACAACAAGATGGATTAAACCCACCTTCAGCAACTCGTTCAGTTGGAGGAAATCAAGGCACACTTGACCGTTTAATGGCAGGGGTAAACAGTCGTGAAGCTGTCAGAGCGGAAGGCAGCTATGATAATTGGATGACTAAGGAAGTTTCGATTACTATAGTCTGTCCGCAAGATGCCAGAGCAATTCAATCTGATAGTAGCATCGCATTACAAAATGGTGTAGTTGAAGTACAGCCACATCCTAGTTTGCAAGCAAAAGTTAATCTCACCACTGTACCGCAAGCAAGCAGAGATTTAGGCAATTTGATTTTACCTGCGATTTTGCGCCAACAACCTCGTTTTACTGAATCCTTTCAATTTACTACTAGCCGAGGTAGCGATCCCGGCTTAAGTGCTTTAGAGTTAAGTGACGTAGTAGATCATACTGTTGTTACAGCAGCAGCACCACTAGAATTACTAGTTGATACTCAATTAGCAGAGAATGAACATCTTTTACCGTTTGCTTATGATGGACAGTTTTTCTTACCATTAGGAAGAGCTTCGCAAGTTGCAGATGGCAAAACGAAAATTACCTTAGAAAGGTTGCCAAAGCCAACAATTAGTACTCGCAGCATAAACGGATCAATTAGGATTTTCTTTGAAAGAATAGTTAGCCAAAAACTAGGAAGTCCATTTGAATATCCAATTTTAGCTATAGCTGAAGTTGACGAAAAAGACAAAGTAACCTACGAAAAAGATAAGGAGATAATTAAAGCGCGAGTAGCGCAAGCAAAGAAAATTATCCTCTATATTCATGGAATTGTTGGTGACACTGCAAGTATGGTTCCCAGCGTTAATCATGCTTTTGTGGAAGTCGATAAAAAACAGCTTTCAATTAAAGACCGTTATGACGTAGTTTTGGCTTTTGACTATGAAAATATCAAAACTACAATTGAAGAAAACGCCAAGTTTTTAGGGGAAAAATTGCAAGAAATTGGCTTGGAAGCAAACCACGGTAAACAATTGCATATTGTTGCTCACTCAATGGGTGGTTTGGTTTCTCGCTGGTTTATTGAACGCGAAGGTGGCAATCAAGTTGTGCAACACTTGGTTATGTTAGGGACACCAAATGCAGGTTCACCTTGGGCAGCTATACAGGATTGGGTTTTTACCGCTCTTGGTATCGGGTTGAATCAACTTTCGACAATAGTTTGGCCCACAAAAATAGTAGCAGAGTTGCTGAAAGTTCTGGAAAATAATGATAACTCTCTGGAGCAAATGCAACCAGATTCACCTATTTTGAAACAACTTGCCGAAAATCCCGATCCTGGTGTTCCTTATACAATTATTGCCGGTGATAGGTCGGTGATGGCTGCTGCTAATGCAAGACTGCAAGGAGACAACCAAATCAATCCACTCAAACAACTGATGGATAGGATGTTTGGTGCATCTGTAAATAAAGTTGTAGATATGGCGTTCTTTACTCAGCCGAATGATATAGCGGTGACTGTGACTTCGATCAAGAGCGTTAATTCTAAGCGATCGCCTCAACCAAGAATATTACCACCCGATGCCGCTTGCGATCACCTCACCTACTTTACCCATCCTGCTGGGTTAACTGCACTATCTAGAGCGCTTTACGAATTTCCCCATCCGGAAAATCAGCCACCAGCAGCATCAGCAACAACTGCCGATTTATTGATTGCAGAACCTGAAGAAAACACCACACCAAAACCAGCTGAGACTCCCTCACAAACCCAAAATCCACTGTTAATTCGTAGCGCAATTATTACAATAGTTGCATTATTTATAACAGTCGTTACTGTCTCTATTTTGCGGAATCGTTCTCCCCAACCACAGCCAACTACTCAAACCCGAAGCAGTCAAACTGTAGCTGTTAACCAACACTCACTTTAACTACCGCAATCAAATCGGATTGCGTGAAAATATACGTAGGGTCCGGCTTAAAGGGGTGTGGATGTTCCTCCCCCTTTAGGGTCCGTTGTGTTAGCGCAGAAAGTACGGCACCATTTTTAAGGGGAGGAGTGCGTTACGACGTTCCATCTAACACACCCTACAAACAATAATGCGTGTTCAGAAATCAAACCGGATTGCGATATAACATTGGAGATGGTATTTTTTATAACGAAACCAAACCATTGTCTTCAAAATCTATCTCAAGATGATATTCTTCCATCATTGCAGTTCCCAGTAAAGGCTTATAACCAGAAGCTAAAATAGGGACTACGTTTTCTACATCATCCCAAACAACAGTTGCTAAATGTATAGCTGATAAAGTTTCACTACCGTCAGCTAACTTTATAGGTGTACTGGAATACAAGGGAAGATTCATTGCACTGACTGCTTGAGATGGTAAGGTAAGATAGCCGTTGAATCCAGTATCGATGACAAAATCCAGGGAAAAATCTGGTTGTCCAGGTAAACGAAAAATCACTGGAGCTATTGCTTTGCGGTCAATCAATCTTCCGTAAATCATTCAACTGTACGCTCCATAGAAGCACCACCAAAACTAAACGCAACATCATAGCCAATTCGCATAGTGAATAATCTAGCATTGGGATTCTTTTGCTTTAACCTTAATGCTGATTCAACACCACTTTTATCAATTCCATATTCACCTGTTTCAGCATCAATCACAATCATCTTGCCAATATTATCACCA
>CASBQA010000116.1 GCA_949127635.1 Nostocales cyanobacterium PMM_0069
GCATAATTAATTTATGGAGATGTCTATTGTAAAGACGTTCCGGCGGAACGTCTCTACGAGGGTTGCACAAACCATAGATAAATCTCGCACCACTACCAAAAATTTTTTGATGATTTAAGTCTTACGTTCTTCGCACTTAAACGGTAAGCTACTTTCATAGATATAGATGATTGATTATGCTTAAAATCATAATCATAGATATAAGTCTACTTAATTAGTCTTATCGTGTCAGGATAGAAGGGATGGCTCAACTTGTTACTCAAACTGCTTGGTTAATACCGTGCTATGCATTACTTGGCATGGTTTTGTCAGCGCTGTGGTTTCCGTCGATTACCCGTCGCACAGGACCCAGACCGGCAGGATATTTCAACTTAATCGTGACTTTAATCGCATTTGTCCACAGTGTTTTAGCATTTTCTTATCTGTGGAACCAACCTGCTCAATATGAGTTTATCTCTTGGCTGCAAGTTGCCGGTTTAAATTTAACAATTTCTCTAGAAATCTCATCTCTGAGCTTGGGAGCCTGCATTTTGGTTACAGGGCTGAACTTGCTCGCACAATTATATGCGATCGGTTATCTAGAGATGGATTGGGGTTGGGCACGCTTCTATGTTCTCCTGGCA
The DNA here is from genome assembly GCA_949127635.1 of Nostocales cyanobacterium PMM_0069. Lineage (GTDB taxonomy): Bacteria > Cyanobacteriota > Cyanobacteriia > Cyanobacteriales > Nostocaceae > Hassallia. The sequence goes on from CASBQA010000116.1 coordinate 624, forward strand.
ATGTTTGAAGCGGGGATGTGTAGCTTAGTTCTGTGCAACTCCCTATTCTTTGGCTACATGGTTCTAGAAATCCTGACTTTAGGAACTTACTTGCTGATTGGTTTCTGGTTCAATCAATCTTTGGTGGTTACGGGAGCGCGGGATGCATTCCTCACCAAACGCGTAGGTGATTTATTTCTCTTGATGGGTGTATTAGCACTTTATCCCCTAGCTGGTACTTGGGACTTTCGGGAGTTAGCTATTTGGGCAGAAACTGCTGAAGTTGATCCAAAAGTGGCAGCGCTGGTAAGTTTAGCACTGATTGCCGGACCGATGGGTAAATGCGCTCAGTTTCCCTTGCATCTATGGTTAGATGAGGCGATGGAGAGTCCGATTCCTAGTACAATATTGCGTAACTCCGTAGTGGTGGCGACTGGAGCTTGGGTACTGGTGAAACTAGAGCCTGTACTGGAACTTTCTCCGTGGGCAATGTCAATGACGATCGCTATCGGGGCAATCACTGCAATTGGTGGAGTCTTGATTGCGATCGCTCAAATTGATATTAAACGCACTCTCTCATATCTCGTCAGCGCTTACATGGGTCTTGTCTTCATAGCCGTTGGTTCTCAGCAAATCGAAGCAGCTCTGTTAATTGTACTAGCTCATGCTGTAGCAATGGCAACTTTATTAGCTAGTAGCGGCTCAATTATTCTCAACTGCATTACTCAGGATCTAACTCAATTAGGTGGGCTTTGGAAGCGTCGTCCAGTTACCGGACTTTCCTTTATTGCTGGTATCTTGGGGCTAATTGCAATGCCTCCCTTTGGTGGATTCTGGGCAATCTTGAAACTAGCAGATGGGTTGTGGAACACTCAACCTTTATTAGTAGGGCTGCTACTGCTAATTAACACTTTGACGGCATTTAGCTTAGTTCGCGTATTCGGTCTGATTTTTGGGAATAAGCCGACGCAAATGACCGAGCGATCGCCTGAACCTCTGTGGGCTGTAATCCTCCCCATGACAGCTTTAGCAGGCTTTACACTTCATATCCCGATGATTCTCCAAAGTTTGTCTCTTCTCCCGGAATGGGCAACATTGAATCAAGATGTCGCATTGCTGCTTACTTGGTCTAGCATCTTTGGCTTAAGTCTTGGTGGAATTGTATACCTAACTAACATCATCCCTAAACCGATTCGCTTGCCCTGGAAAGGTTTACAAGATTTATTCGCCTACGATTTTTATACACCAAACTTATATCGTTCCAGTGTTGTGGGTGGTGTAGATATATTTTCCCGCATTGTTGATTGGGGCGATCGCTATCTCATCGATGGATTAGTAAATCTTGTGGGACTTGCTTCAATATTCGGTGGTGAAGTCCTCAAATATGGCAACTCAGGCAAAACTCAAACTTATGCTTTGACTATCGCTATCTGTATCGGTGCGATCGCCCTTTTTGTCATCCTCTCATTTGTACCTGACTTAAAGCAAATTCTTCAAACTTTAACATCACAATAGATTTCTTGCAATAAACCTTCAGAAGACGCGATAAATCGCGTCTCTACAAAGGATTCTGGTTAAAGAAAAATTTTTTCCATCCCTTCCCCCTTGTCCCCCTATGTTAAGTACATTAATTTGGATACCAATACTCGGTGCAGCCATTATCGGATGTCTGCCCAAAAACGTTTCCTCCCGTCAAATTCGGTTGAGCGCATTGGTAATTACAGGAGCAATGCTCTTGTGGACATTCTGGGTAATGGCTCAATTTGATATCCATCAGCCAGGATTCCAACTTAAAGAATACCTACCTTGGATTGAAACCTTAGGATTAAATTACCAACTCGGAGTAGACGGTATTTCCTTGGTAATGGTTGCGTTGAATAGCTTAATTACTTGGATTGCCATTTACAGCAGCCACGACAATACTGAGCGTCCGCGATTATTTTACTCGATGATTCTGCTGATTACTGGTGGGGTTGCGGGTGCATTTGTCGCTCAAAACTTACTACTGTTCTTCTTGTTTTACGAACTGGAGTTAGTCCCCTTCTATTTATTAATTTCCATTTGGGGGGGTGACAAGCGCAGTTATGCAGCAACAAAGTTTTTGCTCTACACCGCTCTTTCCGGAATCTTGATTTTAGCAGCATTCTTGGGTTTAGTTTGGTTAACTCATGCTCCCAGCTTCGCCTATCAATCCTTGATGGGACAAATGTTACCCTTGGGATTACAAATTATCCTCCTAAGTCTACTATTAATTGGATTTGGCATCAAGATTCCCCTCGTACCATTGCACACATGGCTACCCGATACATATGTTGCAGCTTCCGCACCTGTAGCCATGCTGTTAGGGGGAGTGTTAGCGAAACTTGGTACTTACGGTATTTTCCGCTTTGGTTTAGGACTTTTTCCCGAAGCTTGGGCAACATTGGCACCTTGGTTAGCGATTTGGGCAACTGTCAGTGTACTTTATGGAGCAGCAGCAGCGATCGCTCAAAAAGACATCAAGCGGATGGTTGCTTATAGTTCAATCGGTCACATGGGTTACGTTTTGTTAGGTGGTGCAGCGCACACATCTTTAAGTTTAGTTGGTGCAGTGTCCCAAATGGTCGCCCACGGTTTGATTTTGGCGATTTTGTTTAATTTGGTCGGCATAATTGAAGAGAAAGTTGGCACCCGTGATTTAAACGTCTTGAATGGACTCCTAAACCCGATTCGCGGATTACCAAGCATCAGCGCGTTATTAATTCTCAGCGGAATGGCAAGTGCGGGAATTCCCGGGATGGCTGGATTTATCGCCGAATTTCTCGTATTTCAAGGCAGTTATGCTGAGTTTCCCATCCCGACTTTGTTATGCGTAGTGGGAACCGGTTTAACAGCAGTGTACTTTGTAATATTGCTCAATCGGACTTGTTTCGGTAAATTGGATAATGCGATCGCTAATTTCCCCAAAGTTCAAGTTAGCGAAAGAATACCCGCACTCATTTTAGCAACCTTGATTTTCATCCTGGGAGTACAACCCACTTGGCTTGTCCGCTGGAGCGAACAAACAGTCACAACAATGGTATCAGCCATTCCCACCGTAACTAACATCGCCCATAACCTTGAAAGACAACATTTCAAAACCTAAACAAAGTAGAGACGTAGCACTGCTACCTCTCTTGGCTTTGTGGTAACTTTTGTTCTTTTATTTCTTCCTTTGCGCCTTTGCGCCTTTGCGTGAGATAAAATCATGATCCAAACTTCAATTCAATCTCCAACCAAACTTCCCCCCTCTCAACATAAATTTTCCGAAATAATTCACCGCTTAGAAGCCGGTGGCGCCATGCTTCCAGATACACCAGAAAACTTGATGCAAATCATCGGCATATATAAAGCATATGCTGTGCCGATGGACTTTTACTGGCGCGACTTACTTTATATTGCCGAACGAGTTTTTCTCGAACCTTTGCCCTTCTTCAAATACTTTCTGCCCAAAGAATATTTAGAACTACACAATCATTATGCAGGCGATGACGCCGATATTCGCATTTGGCGTGGAGAAGCAACAGCGCATCCTGAGTTACTGGAGTTTATGGAAAAGGGTGAGGTAAATAAAAAGCTACCTAAGTTATTACATCACCTTTGGCACGATCGCATCAATATGGAATTTGCCGAAGCTTGTATGCAAGCGATGCTTTGGCATCGGGGGATGGGTGGACAATTTGACCCGTACTTAGATACAGACGAGTATAAAGCAAATGCCGATCGCGCAATTAAAGCTTACTTCAAAAACAATCCGATCATGTTGGGACTGTATAAAATGTTTCCGGATATGTTCCTTGAGCAAGTGCGGCAACTATCTTATTACTCCAACCTCGGCTTATTTTGGGAAGTGATGGCGCCGGTATTCTTTGAGATGTCAGACCTTTACGATGAAGGTAAAATAACAAGCGTGCCGGAAGCGATGAATTTTTTGGTGAATGGGATTTTTGCGATCGCCGGACGTCCAATTTATCATCATGTATATATTGATGGCGAATGCTACGAAATTATCCCTAAATCCAAAGGCTTTACCTGGTTGTATGAAGCCGCTCTCCCTTACGTAGAAGCGGTATTTTATCGGACTGCACCTTTTAGAGGTACTAAATCTTATAATGCTCAAGCAAAGCAAGTACCTGAAGACCAAAAAGATTTTCACTTCGGCATTCTTTACGCAGATGTCTTCCCAGTCGGGACAGCGGGTATTCCACCGACACTATTGATGCAAGATATGCTACATTTCTTGCCTGACTACTTGGTGGACTACTATAAACTATATTGTCGCGGTGAAGATGACTCTCTGATTCAACTAGGAATTAGCTTTCAGCGATCGATGTATTGCGTCACATCAGCCGTAATTCAAGCATTACGTCAAGCATTACTTTATCCGTTAGATGACCCCAACCCAGAACATCTGATGGCAAATCGTCAATTTTTTGAGTCTCAGTTAGACCGTTTCCAGCGTCCAGAAGCAAGATTGCGCGATGTTCAGCGTCAAGATTATCGCTAAATGTTCAATAAACACAACGGTGTTCGGGAGATTTCTAGCCTGCGTAGTAGACAGGCTTTGGTTTTTAGCCTGCGTAGGCAGGCTTTGTCCGTATAGCCCCACCCTTCCAGGGTGAGGGTTCCAAGTAAATCAGAGGATAAATCAAATGCCTGATATTGTTGATATTGCTGTAAGTGCGGATGGATTTACCACCCTTGTAGCTGCCGTGAAAGCTGCCGGACTAGTTGAAGTTTTGAAAAGTCCTGGTCCATTCACCGTTTTTGCACCCACCGATGATGCTTTTGCCAAACTTCCCCCCGGAACCGTTCACACTCTCGTTCAAAATCCTCCCCAACTTGCACGCATTCTTAAATATCACGTCGTTCCGGGAAAGTTGATGCAAGCGGATTTGGTAAATGTTCGTTCTCTAACTTCAGTGGAAGGTTCCGAAATCCGAATTAATATATCTGATAACTTTGAAGTGAAGAATGCGACAGTAATTGCAGCGGATATCGAAGCAGACAACGGTGTAATTCATGTACTTGATAACGTCATCTTAATGGGATGAGTTACTTATCAATTCATGTCTGGCAAAACTACATCTTCATATATTGTGGCGATCGCACAACGAAAATCAACACTAGCTAAATGCACCTCTTCCCCTTTTTCATAAGGGTAAAGCACCCAGCGTCCTTCATCGTTGCGACGAAAGCATTCCACACTCATCGTGTCTTGAGAAATTAGCACGTATTCTTGTAATGACTTTAAATGTCGGTAGTCCGAGAACTTCTTACCTCTATCAAAACCTTCCGTACTACCAGACAGCACCTCTACAATCAAACAAGGAGAAGATTTAAAATATTCCAATTCTTTATCTTGAGTATCGCAAGTCACCATTATGTCAGGATAGAAATAGCGATTTATCGCTTGAATTTGGGCTTTCATATCTAGCATGTAAACGCGGCAACCACTACCCCGGAGGTGGCTTCGTAGCGGACTAAACAAGTTCCCCGTAATCGTAACATGGGCATCACTTGCCCCTGCCATTGCATAAACTTCCCCATCAATATACTCGTGCTTAACTTGACTAATTTTCTCAGTTTCTAAATATTCTTCCGGGGATATGTAATATTCGCGTTTGTTTGTGACCATCTTCTTACTGTAACTGGGTAGCTATCTTCAAACATTCTAACGCTGTTAATGTCCAACAGCGCCGCCAGTAGCCTTCACCTTTTTCAAGAAAATAATCGCAACTCCACTTAACAATAAAGCAATGCCAATAAAGTAGAAACAATCATTAAAAGCCATCACATACGCTTCTCTACGGACAATATTATCAATAGATTTTATCGCTTGGTCTTGCGCGGTACTTAAATCAGAACCACGACTCACAAAATACTGCGTTAATTGATTAATTCGCGCTTGAGTTTCCGGGGAAAATAAAGATACTGATTCTCCCAATCTATTCGAGTGAAATTGCTCTCTATTAGTTAATAAAGTTGCTAAAGATGCAATTCCAATCGAACCACCCATATTACGCATCATATTAAATAAACCACTTGCCGAACCCGCATCTTTGGGATTTAATCCAGCAGTAGCAATCGAGGTAAGTGGAACCATAATCAGCGGTTGTCCCATTGCCCGGACAAGTTGTGACCAAATTAATTGATCGTGTCCTGTTTGATAAGTCATCCGCGAATTCATAAACGCACTAATGGAAAATAAAGTCACACCGACAGCAACCATTAAGCGCACATCAACACGCTTCATAACTCTGGGTAAAAATGGAATAATCAGTAATTGCGGCATCCCAGCCCAGATTAGCACCTCACCAATTTGCAGCGCATTATATCTTTGAATTTGTGTTAGATACAGCGGCAAAATATAAATTGAGCCATACAATCCTATACCCAAAGAAACATTAACAACACTAGCTAAACCAAAGTTGCGATAACGTATAAGTCGTAAATTAATAAATGGTTGCTTGCGAGTTAATTCTATAAAGAAAAATAGCGCTAAGAAAATCGCTCCAACTATACTCAAACGGACAATTAAGGGTGAACCAAACCAATCTTTACGACTACCTTCTTCTAAAACTACTTGTAGGGAACCTAACCCGATTGCCATCGAAAGAATTCCCCACCAATCACCTTGTTTTAATAATTGCATTTGGGGTGGTTGTTGAGTAATACCGTACCAAACTCCAGTAAGCATCAATGCCCCTGGAACTACATTTATATAAAAGTTGTACTCCCAACCAAAGTTTTGTGTTAACCAACCTCCTAATGCTGGACCAATTGACGGTGCAAAAACTGCCGTAATTGCAAACGCAGCTAGTCCAATTGATTGCTTTGCCGGCGGCAAAGTTGTCAGTACAACTGTAAAAGCACTAGGAATTAAAACGCCACCAGTAAAACCTTGTAATGCGCGGAAAAGAATCATATAATTGAGATCCCACGCCCAAGCACAGCATATAGAAAAGAAGAGAAATAATGCGGTATTAACTAACAAATACCGTTTGAGAGAAAATACTCGTGACAACCATCCAGTTAAAGGAATTACCACAATTTCTGCCACCAAATAAGCGGTAGAAATCCAAGAACCTTCTTCTAAAGTTGCTCCCAAAGATGCTTGAATATCTTGTAGCGAAGCATTGGTAATTTGAATATCCAGCACAGCCATGAATGCACCAAGCATACTCGCCATTATACCAATCCAGGTTCTCAGCGGTACGTTATTAGAGGAAGTCTGATTGCCTTTGTCAACTACATTTGTATTCGCCACAGCGGTACTCCAATTGAGAAAGTGGGGCATTGAAAAAGGGACTGGGGACTGGGGACTGGGAAAGATAGGAAAAGGGATTCAGACCCCAACCAAAGATATTTATATTTTCAAACTTTAGGCGATATTAGAAATGTACCTTAAGGAAGAAGCTGTATCTCATAATTGATTATAAATATTATTTCACAGACATAAACGCAGATGCCTTTTATCTGTGTTCATCTGCACGGCAGGTGCTTCAACGGGGGGAACCCCAACGCCAGATGCCTCAACGGAGGGAACCTCCGCACGGCACTGGCTCCGCAACGCACTGCCTCGTCCATCTGCGGTTATTATTTCTTAAGCTTTCCCACTACTTAATATTCCCTTTTTCTCATAAATTGGGCGAATCGATCGCCTTAAAGCAGGTAACTCTCTCAGAAAAAATATAGACCCCAAAATACAAGCTATCCCATCAATGATTAATGTATTAGTAGCGCCAATATGATTTGCTAAAAAACCTGCCAATAAGTTACCAAAGGGTATTGTACCCAAAAAAGACATTGTATATAAACTCATGACTCGTCCGCGTTTGTCATCATCTACAATTGTTTGTAAAACTGTGTTACCCGCAGCAATTTGTAGAATTGTTCCTAAACCGACAAACAACAATGAAAATAAAGAAAGTGGTAAAAAACGCGATAGAGAAAAAGCAATCAATCCACATCCTAAAATTGTCGGACCAAAGGCAATTAATCTACCCAATCCTACTACTGTTTGCCGTGTAGCCAGATAAATTCCCCCAAATAAAGCGCCGACTCCTGACGCAGCCATCAAAAAGCCTAGTGTTTCTGCACCACCTTGCAAGATTTTTTCGGCAAAAATTGGTACAATAATTGTATATTGCATTCCCAGAAAACTGACTAAGGCTGATAAGATTAATATTGCTCGAATTGGCGGAAAACCAAAAGCATAATTAAATCCATCTTTGATTTGTTGTATGGGATTGGCACTACTAACTTGGTATTTATTTGCCTTTATATTCATCGCTAACAAAGCAGCAATTACGGCGATGTAGCTGACGCCATCAATTAAAAAACAGTACGCTGCCCCAACTTGAGCAATTAGTAAACCACCGATCGCCGGACCAATTAATCGCGCACCATTGAACATTGTCGAGTTGATAGCGATCGCATTCGCTAAATCGTCTCTTCTCTCAATTAATTCTGGCACAAATGCTTGTCGCGCCGGCGCATCTACAGCATTAATAAATCCTTGCATCAAACTTAAAGCGATGATATGCCAAACCTGAATTACGCCAGTTAATGCCAACACTGCCAGCGTTAATGACTGAATCATCGCCAATATTTGTGTACCAATTAAGGTGCGATGGCGAGAAAAACGATCCACAAATACCCCGCCAAAGGGAGCCAGAAAAAAGCTAGGAATTTGACTGGTAAATCCCACAATTCCTAGCATTAAAGGTGAATTTGTTAAGTGATAAACTAACCAAATCGTGGCTAATTGCGTCATCCACGAGCCAATTAGAGATATACCTTGTCCGATAAAAAATAAACGGTAGTTTCTTGACCTAAATGCCGGGATTCTTAACTTTTTCTCAGTTGCTTGTGTGTTCATTAAAAGTTTAGTTTATACCAATACGCTTTCTAAAAATATCACCTAACTTGACTGTAAACGCCTCTCCGAAGGTGGAAAGATGTTTTCATATCATGTCAGGTTTATTACTTACGATGTAAAGACGTTCCGGTGGAACGTTTCTACGACGGTAGGTTTTTATTACTGTTAATTAAAGGGACATCCTTTTGTATTAGACATGCGAAAGTGGAAATTAATCATGCGTTATATCATGTCCGGATAATTAGTTGTGATTCCCATAGTCATTGCACCCCACCCCGATCAGCCC
>CASBQA010000117.1 GCA_949127635.1 Nostocales cyanobacterium PMM_0069
GAGGGGGGGATGGGGAAAAAAAATTTTTCTCTTTGTCCAATGTCCAATGCCCAATTCCTGGAACCTAAAGACAAAGCAAAGGTCTATATGATTTATTCTCCTCATCATGGCTCACTAAGATAAAAAAGCTACTGAAATGAAGAGGATATGAGGTGAAATTTCCATCTAAAATTCAGAATTGGTAGTCAACGTGTTTAAAATTTCTGTTTAATTTTATGTCGGCAAAGTTGAAGTTATTTTTAATTTTCATACTGAGTATCTTTGCCACTGTTGGTGCCGGATTTTATATCATGCAGCGCCAGCCTTCAGCATCGATTTCGAGCAATTACACTGGAAAACAGCAGTTTTCGGCAGTCCCACAAGCTCAACATATTGAGGTATATGCTGAAAGAGTAACTTATAAAACTATACCTCTAGAAAATCTCAATTCTGCTCTCCAGGGTAGCGATCCGGCTACACTTGCCCTGAATGCTTTTGATGATGTGGTATCAGAGAAAGCAACGCGAAAGGTGGAGGTAGTTTATCCGCAACCAAATCAAGCGATGGTGACGATTACACAGATGAAGCAAGGGGAAGGGGATAATGCTGTCGATACCGTTAAATACCGCGTGGAGATGACAACTTTTGGGCGATCGCTTTTAGTTAGTTCACCCCCCGTTTGGCAAATTGTCTGGGCAGGCTCCCAGGTACAATGTTGGTCTGGGAACCGCACTCAAAAAAAATCAATTTCTATCTGTGGATAGATGCGCCCCTGATTAAAAGTTAGAAGAGACGTTCCGCCGGAACGTCTGTACGATACGGGAGTGAGGAGTGAGGAGTTAAAAGTTAAAATTCATAACTCCCGTACAGACGTTCCAGTGGAACGTCTCTACATAACTCAGAATTTAAACGTCACCGCGAATTTCTTCTACAACACCATCGCGCAGAACGATTTCGACTTGCATTTTGCTGATCAGGTTATCACCTGGTTCGACCCGGAAAAAGCCTTCCATTTGAAATTGGGGGACTTCCTGATCCAATTCCAGAAACTGCACTTGCTGGAGGTTTTGCAAACTTTGATTTTTTTGCTCTAGCAGTTCGCTTTTCTTTTGGTTGACTTGGACTTGGACATTTTCGATTTGTTGCAGGGTTTGGGGTCCAGGAGGTTGTAAGCTCTGCTTTTGAATTTCAGCTACTGCTCTTTGTCCTTGAGAGTCTAGCTGTTGCAATTGCTGATCGGTTTGATTGATCTGCGTTTGCAGTTGTTGCTGTACTTCCTCTTTCCAAAGAGGTGTGACAACGACTTTGACATTTACGACTCGCTTTAAAAGCAGTTGAGGTTTGGAGACATCCATAAAAGTTTCACGTTCACTCTATTTGTTTGCGGTGGAAATTATCAGGCAAACATGCCGTCAATAATATCGCGATAGCGTTCCATGACGACGTGACGGCGAATTTTTAAGGTTTGTGTCATCATGCCATTTTCTATGGAAAACGGCTCCAGGATGAGTTTAAATTGACCAATCCGGTCATCCGCTCGATAGCCTGGACGATTTTGCACTTCCCGATTCAATTCTTGCCGAAATAAATCCTGGCTCATTTTACTCTCAAGATTTATTTTTTGACTTGTTGTTTCGCTTACATTGTCGTCCTGTATACAAAATTCGAGATTTTGACTTTCTGCCCATTTTTGCAGAGCTTCTAAATTTGGTACAATCAAAGCACCGACGCTGCGTTGATCTTGCCCGACAAGCATCATTTGGTCGATATAAGGCGATCGCACGCACGCATCTTCAATCGGCTGTGGTTCGATATTTTCGCCGTTGCTTAAGACAATCGTATCCTTTGCCCTTCCTGTCAGCACCAAATCTTTTTCTGGTGTCAGCCAACCCAAATCCCCACTATCAAACCAGCCTTCAGAATCAATTGCTTTTGCCGTCGCTTCCGGATTTAGGTAATATCCTTGCATAATTTGCGGTCCCTTCAACAGCACTAAACCTTTTTCCCCAATTGGTAGCGGTTTGCGAGTTTCTAGATCGACAATTTTATTTTCTGTACCCGGAAGTGGTTGTCCAGATGAACCGCGTAAATTCCGCCAAGGACGACGTACATTTGTAACTGGAGAAGTTTCCGTCAAACCATAACCTTGCAAAATCTCGACACCAATAATTTCAAAGAAATTATCTATGTGTTTGGGAAGCGCACCACCACCGCTAATCATCTGCTTAATTTTTCCTCCTGTGGCTTCTCGTATTTTGTGATAAACGAGTTTTTCTCCTAAGGCATGAAGGGGAAATAATGCAGATGCTTGTACACTTGCTGATAATCGATCAATTCCTGATGCATGAAGATGATCTAAACTCAATTTTTCCGCAATTCGCCGCGCTTTGATATATTTATCGCTAATCGCCAATAACGAATTAATTAAACGTTGTTTGTTCTCAGGTTGTTCGCGAAACTGCTTCTGCACACCTTCATAAATTGATTCCCACAAGCGCGGTACACCCAGCATATAATTTGGCTTGAATTGTTGCAAATCCTTTTTGAAAGAACGCAAATTAGTATAAACTTGGGTGCAACCTTGAGAAAGTAAGTAATATTCAACTGTTCTTTCGTAAACGTGCCAGCTAGGAAGAATACTCAAGACAATATCTCCTATTTCTGGTTGTACAACTGTGCCAAAGGTGGTAACTTGGTGCATCAAATTACCATAACTGAGCATTACGCCTTTAGGTTTGCCTGTAGTGCCAGACGTGTACATTAAAGTTGCTAAATCATTGCGTTTTTGCCGCGCTGGTTGTAAAGTATGATTTGCGCTCCTTTCCATCAATTGCGAAAAGTTTAACACCTTCAAAGTTTCTTCTGATGGTGGTGTTTCATCACTAAGCAAAATAACTAATTGAATTGGCAAATCGTTCAGCCTATCCCGAAGCTTCTTCAGTGTCTTTAAATCTTCTACTACCAGCGCTGTACTACCACTATTAGCGATGATAAATAGCAATTCTTCCTTTTCTGCTTGGGAACTACGCAGCGCATCTACTCCCCCTGCCATGAGAATACCTTGATCGGCAATAAACCAGCGGGGACTGTTGTCAGCAATTAAAGTTACGCGATCGCCTACTTTTACCCCCAAAGCTTGCAAACCTGTGGCAAATTGCTGTATTTTCTCTAATAGCTGCCTATGAGTAATCACAACTTCTGGTTTGGAGTGAGGATCGTGCAAAGCAACAGTATCACCGCATCGTTTTGCTACCAAATCCCAAATTTCTGGTAGCGTCTCTACATGGGAAAAATCTGCCAAACGCTTTAATGCAAGACGTTCTCGCTCAGAAATCTCAGAAAATATATCAGCAGTAACAGAAGTTTTCGACATTACACATCATCTCCTTATTATGTTTCCAGCATATTCGGTCATCAGACTAAAATAGCCGACTTGAAGATACACAACTACTTGTATCCATACAGATTTTCCAGATTTTCATGAATATATTTAAATAAATATATGTTAAGATGATTTTGCATAGATTAAAAGCAATGAAACTTGCTTTTAACTGGTTGTAACTAATAGCAATGACTAACGTCAAGAGCGAAGGGTGAAAATTTTATACTTCATCCTTGAGTTGACCATCTATTAATAACAGGCGGTGATTACCTATGGATTTGCTAGATATTATATTACTAACCTCAATCAATATATTTGCTTGTCTTGCTTTCCCAAGGCTTGTATCTCTCATTTTTACTTGGAAAACCAAGTATATTCAACGGTTGCAAGTTTACTCAACACCGCAGAAAACTAAATACGAAATTACTAGTTTTCCATATTGTACAAGTTACTCATTAACCGCTAGCCCCGTATGTAAGTTTCGTCCTAATTTCTGCGCTAAATGTACTCCATAAAAGTAGCGATAAGTTCGTAGTGAGGACTTTACCCGGATTTCTCACCAAATTTATGAAACCCAAGTCCAGAGGCGGTAGGGGCGGGTTCACGAGATATTCGTGAATGATTGAAGCATATTTGTGAACCCGCCCCTACCGTTTTGTGAGAAATGCGGGTTTCGTACTCATATAATCACATAAAGACTGAAGTCCTTACTACAAAAATGCTTTATTATGGTAAGCTAAACGCATATGGTAGAATGAATCACTTTTGAATTAAATAATTTTCTCTGCATAAATAAATAATTTTCCTCTTAACAAAACTTATCTTAATTATTTTTTATAATAACCAAAAGAAATTCTAACTATTGCATTTGTCAAATTTGAGTAATTATGCCTCAAACTAAAAATAGTAATCAACAATACTAAAAAAGGGGCATTGATTTATGGGTTTGATAAGTTGTCTATTCCTGACACTGATTTCTGCGATCGCTTGTCTTACCTTACCCAAGCTGCTATCTTTGATTTTGGTTCCTAAAAACCAACAGACTGCACCATTGCCAATTGCCACAACACCACAAAACACCTCTTCAGAAGCTCCAAGTTTTCTTTAAAAAGCCATTAGATATCGACCTAATTTAAATATGCGTTATCCAGAACCTTTGTAGAGACGTAGCAGTGCTACGTCTCTACATTTTTAACTGAACCCTATTGGGAGTTAGAGTTTCAATGTTATGAAATCCAACTTCCTAATTTTTGAATTTGGTTTAGGCGATCGCGTTTATATTTAATTTGGGAAAAATTTTTCTACACTGCAACTAAAACCTGGTAACAGCGCCGAAGTTATAGTATCATCACCAAAAAGAGTTACTGCCAACTTGAGTATACCTTGTTCGCGGCAGTAAACCTCTAATTTGCGCGATCGCCAATCAGCAATCCAATATTCTTTGACACCTCTTGAAGAATAAAGTTTAAGTTTTACCTCTCTATCTCTTCTTTGGTCTTCCTTGCTTCCAGACAAAACCTCCACTACCAACTCAGGGGCACCAGTTAAATGCCCCCCTTCATCTAACATCAGTGCTAAAGTTTCCTTGCTAACCCAAACCACATCCGGAATCACATTATCTGATTCAGAAAACAAAATACCGGGACCAGGAATTGTCTCTCCTAAACCACTACTTTCAGACCAAGCATCAAGTTTGCGACCAATTTTTAAGCAAGTTTGCTGATGTCTAAAGTGTGGTGCTCTAGTCACAAATAATTCTCCATCAATTATTTCGTATTTTGTCCCTTCATTTTCAGGTAGAAGTTCTAAATCTTCAATTGTCCAGCGTATTCCTTCTGTTAGCATATAATTTCTCCGCTAACGGTTATTTTGTAGATATTATATTGTAACGCAAGCATCCAATTTTGGCGCCGACACCTTAAAAGGTGCGGCTATACAAACAAAGCCTGCCGACCCAGGCTAGGATGCTTTATAGCCTGGGTCGGCAGGCTTTGTTCTTGTAGCCCCAGGCTTATAGCCTGCGGGCTTTTTGCGATCGCAAACATGCTCTATTTTAACTTCTTACTATCCCGGCGCCACTTACCTTTAACCAAACGAATTTCATCAAAACTATAGCTATCACCAAGATATTCTTTAATTGGTGTTAAAGCAATATCCCCAAGAATTTCTAACACTTGCAAAATTTTCTGCTGCTTTTCTAGGGTAACTAACAAATTTAAATCTACAGGCTGATTTTTATCAATTAAATCTGAAAGGTGACGGATAATTGTTGTTGGACGAAAGTTGCGTTTTTGAGCAATTTCTTCCACAGTTAAACCTTGTTGATGTAACTGTAAAGTAAAATATTCAGTCTCTGTAGGTAAGCCTTGAGAAGCTGTAGAAGTAACATTCGCTTTCTCTAATGACAAACCTTGTTCTTCACAGTAAGCGCGAATTTCCTTGATAAATGTCTCACCATATTGAGCGAGTTTATAATCGCCAACACCGGAAAGTTCACCAAATTCAGCAAGTGTTTTCGGCTTGGCTTGTGCCATCAATTTTAAAGTAGAATCAGGAAAGACAACATAAGGTGGAACAGATTGTTCATCAGCAAGTTGTTTGCGAAGCGATCGCAATCGATAAACTAGCATTTCCACTTCTGCGGCTTTTTCACTATCACCTTCCCAAATCGGCTTCTGTACGACGGTAATCGCGAGGGAAACTGTACGCTGTTTTCGCATTACTTCCCAACTCAAAGCGTTCAACTTGAAGACAGAGTAACCATCGGCAGTTTGTTCTAATAAACCTTGATGTAAAAGCGATCGCGCTAACATTCGCCATTCATCGACACTTTTATCTTTGCCAATACCGTATGTAGATAGTTTATCATGTCCGTTTTGAATAATCTTCTGAGTTTTCGCTCCTCGCAACACATCTATAATATGAAGCATCCCAAATCTTTCTTTACAACGCGCTACGCAAGATAGAAATTTCATCGCTTCAATTGTCCAATCTTGCACCGGTTTGGGAAAACGACAATTATCACAGTTACCGCAATTACCCGGAAAACGTTCGCCAAAATAACCTAACTGAATTGTTCGCCGGCAATCTGTACCTTCGGCATAATCAATAACCTGACGTAATTGTTGTTTGGCAATTAATTGTTCTTGCGGATCGGTTTTTTGATTAATACTCCATTCAATCGTTTTAATATCACCGTAACTGAAAAACATTGTACACCGAGATGTTTCGCCATCTCTACCCGCTCTGCCTGATTCTTGATAATAACTTTCTAAATTACGCGGTATATCATAGTGAATTACAAATCGGACATCCGGTTTATTAATTCCCATACCAAAAGCAACAGTTGCCACCATCAAGCGCACATCATCGCGAATAAATCGAGTTTGATTTTTTGTGCGTTCTTCGTCAGTTAAACCTGCATGATAAGAAAGTGCAGCAATTTTATCATTTTGAAGTTTAAAAGTGAGTTCATCTACCTTTTTGCGCGTTAAACAATAGATGATTCCTGAACCTTCGTTTTCTTTAATAATTTCTAAGATTTCCGCGTAAGCAGTCTTAGTTTTAGAGCGAATTTCATAATAGAGATTTGGACGATTGAAACTAGCAAGATGAATACTTGGTTGCTTTAATCCCAATTGTTGGATAATATCATTACGGACTCGATCTGTGGCAGTGGCGGTAAGTGCGAGAGTTGGGACATTTGGGTAACGTTTGCGAACTGAGCGCAACTGACGGTATTCTGGACGAAAATCGTGTCCCCATTCTGAGACGCAATGCGCTTCATCAATGGCAAAGGCAGAAATGCCGATTTGGTGATGTACTAAGTCGAGAAAAGGCAGAAATCTTTCGCTTAATAAGCGTTCTGGAGCGACGTAGAGTAATTTAATTTGACCTTTGAGAATCGCTTCTTCACGCGATCGCGTTTTATAAGCATTCAGACTACTATTAAGAAATGTTGCAGAGATATTATTATTTCGCAATGATTCCACTTGGTCTTGCATCAAAGCGATCAACGGCGATACTACCACCGTTAAGCCTTTTTTCAGAATTGCCGGTAGTTGAAAGCACAGCGATTTTCCTCCCCCGGTAGGCATAACAATCAGTAAATCCCGATTTTGCAGCGCATCTTCGATAATTTGCCGCTGTCCTGGGCGAAATTGATCGTAACCGAAGTGATATTTTAGCGCTTGTTCTAAATTGGGATACTGAAGCATAGCGATCGCTTTTTTCGGGCTTTTTGCCAGGGTAGTTACGAAGATATCAGAATTTTAACTCATATTATCGGTAGCTTTGGGAAGTCTTACGTTTCTAGATGCATGGTTTACAGTGGCAAATTGTGCAGAGATGCTAGTATTTCAAAGTAGGATTATTCGTGACTATGACACAAGAATTAATAGAATTAAGACAAAGTATCTTAGAGGGTCGTTATGATGATGCTCTAGAGATTATTGATGATTTAGAGGAGATGAGTAAACAGGCAATACTGCGAAAAATAGAAGTGTTATAAAATATATAAGTCCTATATTAGCAGAAATTATGACTACCCAAAGTAATGCTCCTCCTTCTATTGATTATGCACCCCTAGAATTACAAGGAGAATTAATGGCTATGCAAGAATCCACTATTGAGGATTTATTAACTATTGCTCAAAGTAAAGTTCCAGAAAGTCAACAAGAACTACATTTACAACTGTTAGAAAAAAATCAAAATAATCAATTAAGTGAATCAGATAAGTTATTGTTGAAATTCTTGCGAGTGAGTGCTGATTATTTAATGTTGAAAAAAACCTATGCTTATGCACTTTTAAGGTGGAAAGGTTATTCAATTCCAGATTTTGAGCAATTAGCAGATTAATAGCCGTGTCATCTATCCCTAAATCTCTTCGTCAACAAGTTATTAATGAGGCTGGCTATAGATGCGAATATTGTCGCACATCTAGCCGTTTAATAGGTATGCCTTTAGTTATGGATCATATTTTGCCTAGTTCTTTAGGGGGAAATGATGAGCGAGAAAATTTATCTGCTTGTTGTTATCGCTGTAATGAATTTAAAGGAGCAAAAATAACTACTAATGATCCTGTAACTAATGAATCTGTATCTTTGTTTAATCCTCGTCAACAAAGATGGTTAGATCATTTCCAATGGGCAAATGGTGGTACTCATATTATTGGGATAACTGCTATTGGAAGAGGCACGGTTTTAGCTTTACGATTAAATAATGAAGATGTTGTACAAGCTAGGGCAATTTGGATTAGTTTAAGTTGGCATCCTCCTAATGGTTAATAGACATAGGAGTGAAAATGAATGTAGAGACGTAGCACTGCTACGTCTCTACAAGGGTTTTGGGTAACGGATCATTATTATTGATCATCATTTAGCAGAGTTACCGGGAGGAAAAGATTGGTTTGAGTAAATTAAGTAGATAATAATATGTCATGCGGCTCATAACTTACATCTTTTCACTTTCTGGCTTCCTTGCGATCGCGCCTTGGAATTAATTCCAAGGCTAAAGCTCAAGTCCTCTAAAGAGGACTAAGAAGAAATTTTCAGTCCACTTGAGTGGACTTAAGCTATTAGCCCCGAACTTCAGTTCTGGGCGGGATGACGGTCAGTGCAATACTTTAACAATGCCAAAAACTGTCAGTCAATAATGTTTCTACATCATTAGGGAAAGGGCAATCATCAGGAAATTTTGATTCATATTCCTTACTCATGTTTTTATATGCATTTTGATAACATTCATCACATATAGTTAAAAAATAATTACGCAGACTAGGAGAATCTCTAAGAACACGGCTTAATTCCTGTTGTGTGCGGCTAATTGTTGCTTCCCAACCGCCATAACATTCTGGTAAATTTACATAATTCCGTTTTAGGGCATGTTCAAATAAAGTTGTTAAGCGACTTTCTAATTCTCGTCTATCTCTCCTCCCCAATGTTTCTATTTCCTCAATTAAATTTTCCCAGTCCACATTGCTATAATCTTGGAATTTTAAGCTGCTAACAGTTTGCTCAATCCACAAAGCAAAGTCTGTTATATAAAGAGTTTTTACTGGTGATTGAGTCATGATAAATTAAAAAATTAACAGTGCTTTAGTAATAGTTTAACGCAATTAGCTAAACTAAAAGACAACTCTCATTACCGTGTCACCTCTTTTGCAGCATAACCAAATTAAATCCTCTTTCTAGAACTGTTGTAACCAATGAGTACAAACACACACTTTAACGCCAAAGTCAACAACGGCTCAATTGAAATTCCCATTGAGTATCAAGACGAGATACGCAAAGCCGAAATCGTACAAATCGTTATTTTGAAACCCTCCCCAAAAAAGAAACGCTTTCCACAGACGGGTATTATAGCCCAGCTAACCGCAAATCCTATCCAGATAGCAGGTTTTAAACCACTCATCAGAGAAGACGCAAATGAAGGCTGGTGATTCGACACGATGCTTTTATGAAGCGCTTGCCTATGCTGCATGGCGAGTTATGATTCCCATAGCCCTGGCGATTAAAATCGCGGCTACACAAACAAAGTCCGCCTGCGCGGACTAATCTGATTAAGATAAACGAGTACCCGATTTCAATAAACGACTGCCCGATTTCAATAAACCACTACCCGAATTCAATAAACCACTGCCCGAATTCAATAAACGACTGCCCGAATTCAATAAACGACTGCCCGAATTCAATAAACGACTGCCCGAATTCAATAAACGACTGCCCGATTTCAATAAACGACTGCCCGATTTCAATAAACGACTGCCCGATTTCAATAAACGAGTACCCATTTATAATTAGTGCTTAATTTATTAGCTTAAATTGTAAGAATTTGTTATGATTGGTATGAAATCGCTCTGATCGCAGCAAATGAGTATCCATTTATAATTAATGCTTAAGCTGTTGTTGGCAACAGATAAACGTTCCAGGACTTACGCACGGACTACGTATTTCCGTCATTGCGACGCAAGGAAGCAATCTCAAAGTCTTGTTTTCTCGTAACAAGTGCGTAAGTCCTACGTTCGTAACGTCTGCGTCTGTCTTCGTAACGAGTGGACAAGCTATTGTTATCACGGCAACTTTATTTGTAACGTCGCTGCGGCAAAAGTACTTAAATTATTCTTGTGAAGAGGATTCTTTTTAAGCTTTGCATTGTACGAGTAGCAATATTATGCTGATGCCAAGCTTGATAGAAATCGGGGTAAGGCATATTCTGAGCGCATTTCCAGGCTAAATCGTAGTAGTTATCATCCAATTGCCAATAACCACTTAAAGCTTTGACTACCTCAGAGCGATGCTGATTATTCTGTACAATTTTCCCTAAGCTTGATGCTACCTGCCGAAGGGTGGAGTTATTCAGATTATTTGATTGCAGCAGTTGCACCAAAGCTGCGATCGCAATTTCATTGCCTGGGTCGATTTCCCCTAAGC
>CASBQA010000118.1 GCA_949127635.1 Nostocales cyanobacterium PMM_0069
GGATTGGGGTTAGAGGCTGACCACTTACAATTATTTCTGCTAATTGGAACTGTAGCGATCGCACTAAATAAGTACGGTTCAATTCTGATGAAGCATCAGCTAAAATTATTTGATGATCCAAGTTCTGGTTTTTCCCAGTTACAAACCGCCGTTGCTCTACTTGCAATGCCTGCAATTGCTTGGGAGGCTGATAGTTCAGAAAAAATTCTCGCGTTTGCGGTGAAACATCTTTCAAGCTTGCATCCAATTTTTCTAAGGGGATATCGCCGACATTCACCATAAAGTTGTAATTTAGTCCTTGTTGCTTTAACCCAAAGTTATCGCCAACCATCACAAGTGCTAAACTAGGGGTAAATCCGCCTTTAGCCTCACCCAAGGACGGAAAAGGATAGCGATCGCTGACGCTAGGTTGCAATCGATTATGGAGTGTATTCAGTGGACGATTGTAAGCTGTATGCGGCAAGACGCGAAAAATACCAGTATTAGGTGAAGTGAGAAACTTTGCGTAAATTTGCGGCTCTTGAGGGTCGAGATCGTAGGCAAAACGATCAAGTTTAGTAAAAGTTTCCCTCGGATCGTTAAATTTTATGTCTGGGGGAAATGCTGCCTGTGCTGTGCTTAAGAGTTGCTTGGCAGTTTCTATAGTAGTCAACGCTTCTGCTGGAGGTGCGATCGCAGGTTGCCGTGGTGGTACATAATCAGCTATGGCTGTTTTCGCAGTCCTACCAATTATTTGTGGTGGACTTGGTGGTATCGGTTCCCATGTGGAAAAAGGTATCGCTGGTTTTCCCAAGTTGGGATACTGGATTGGTGCGATAGAAAGCACTGGATCTGATTGTCGTTCACCAGATAGTAGTGGTAGCTCTCGTACTAAAGCCAACTCTCCCCGTCGAGATAACAACCTATCTAATAATGGAGCCAGGTTTGACAATTCCGAGCTTGAAGCGTACAAAGAACAATATATTTGTATTTGTGCCACCGATAAGAGCGAAGTTTTGGGCAATCTCGTAGAAGAATCCGTTGGAGTACATAAAGCTTTCGGGCTATTGTACTGATATTTGAGAAAACCTTCTACAGCTTTAACTTGAATTGTTAATTGCCCCCGAACAGCTCGCATTCGATTCGGATCAGGTTGAGATAATGCTTGCTCTATGCGAGCAATCAAGTTGATCTGCTGCTGTACTAACAAACTGGCAGATTTATCAAAGCTCTTGCTCGCATTCAGTAATGCAGAACTTGGACTTTGGGAAGATTCTGGCTTATATTCAGCAGCTAACGTATTTCTCGGAACAGAAATTAGCCAAAAAACAACTAAAAAGCTGAAAAATATGTGTCTCATGTTAAAAACGCAGATCGAATGGGAGTATGAAAAATCTAAAATAGATATTAAATTCAGAAAAACGAACAACCATCGACAATTGTCCGTTTATTCTAATTTTTCTCAAGCGTCACCGGGTTGTTACCAGTGCTGAAACACGATTACATGCAAGTTTCCCAGGATCAGCCTATTTGCTCTGAGGCTCCACTCCAACTGTTACTATTTGTCGATGGACGTCCAAAGTCCCGACAGCAAGTACTGCGAATACGTGCCTTTCTTAAGGAATTACAGGCTGGGTATAAATTTGAACTTCAAATTGTCGATGTTGGGGAACAACCCTATTTAGCGGAACACTTTAAATTGGTAGCAACCCCAGCGTTAATTAAAATCCATCCTGACCCCAGGCAGATACTCACTGGTAGTAATATCATCGCCCAACTAAAAACCTGGTGGTCCCGCTGGCAAGCGGTAATCGCCGAAGGTTATTTAAAATTAGAGGAAGAGTTGCAAGAAACTATTGACGACAGCGCTCATGTGGCATCAAGCATAACTTCTATTTCTTCAGTTGTCGATAAAGCTGAACTAATTCAACTCTCGGATGAAATTTTTCGCTTGAAACAGGAAAAAGAAAAACTCCAAGAGCAAATACAGTTTAAAGACCGAGTAATCGCTATGTTAGCTCACGATCTCCGCAATCCGCTAACTGCTACAGCGATCGCTTTAGAAACTTTGCAATCTAATTACAATCCTGATATCGGTCAATTCCATCGCCTCAAACCAGCTATGGCTGTACATTTATTCAAGCAAGCCCGCAGTCAAGCTCGCACAATAGAGCGGATGATAACTGACCTTTTGGCAGTTGGTCGAGGAACTGAAACAGAATTACCAATAATACCACAAAAGACAAATATTGGCAAGGTTTGTTTAGATGTACTAGAGGAATTAGGCGATCGCTACATTGCCAAATCCCAACAGGTAGAAATAGATATCCCCAAAGATTTGCCAAATGTGTATGCCGATCCAGAACGCATCCGCCAAGTGTTGGTAAATCTTTTAGATAATGCCATTAAATACACCCCAATGGACGGTAAGATTAGCATTTGTGGACTGCACCGCACTACTCAAAAAGTGCAGTTTAGTATTGGTGACACTGGTCCTGGTATTCCTGAAGAAAACCGCGATCGCATCTTTGAAAACCACTTTCGGCTAAAACGCGATGAAGCCACAGAAGGTTATGGCATTGGCTTGTGTTTGTGCCAACGCATCGTCCGCGCACACTACGGTCAGATTTGGGTAGATTCTGCCCCTATCGGCGGAGCATGGTTCCATTTCACTTTGCCAGTTTATCCTTCTTAGTGAATAGTGGATAATTATTGACCATTGACCATTGACTATTGACTATTGACTATTGACTATTGACCAACTAACATTTTTAATCAAGCATTTGCTTAAGAATAATCCGATTGCGTCCTTCTGCTTTTGCTTTGTAAAGAGCCTTATCTGCTTCTACAATTAAAGATGACGGTTCACATTCAAAAGTAGGAATCGTGGTTGCTACCCCCAAACTAAGAGTGACGTAGCGACTAATAGTTGACGGCTCATGCAGAATTTCCAACTCCCTGACTTTGGCTTGCATTGCTGCCGCAAAATGAACTGCTCCACCCATGTGAGTATTCGGCATAATTACTGCAAATTCTTCACCACCGTAACGTGCGACTAAATCCTGAGAGTTCTGTACTGCTTCGCTTAAGACAGTACCAACCTTTTGTAAGCACATATCTCCAGCCGGATGACCATATTTATCATTATAAAGTTTAAAAAAGTCGATATCACAGAGAATAAGTGATAAAGGCGATCGCTCTGATGCTAAATTCAACCACTGAGAATTTAGATAATTATTAAAACGCCGACGATTAGCCACATTAGTTAGACCATCGACGTGAGCAAGATGCTGTAAAGCTTTGTTAGCAGCTTCTAGTTGTTTGTATAGCTGCGCTTGTTGCAGCAACCGTCGTACTCGTTGCCGCAATATCCCTAAGTGAATTGGTTTGGTGACAAAATCGCTCGCTCCGGCTTCAAAAGCACGGTCTACTAAGTCTGGATCTTCCAATCCTGTAATCATCAATATGGGAGTGCGCTCCCATAGCTTTGAAATTACAGTAGCACCTAGAGAAGATCCACCACTATCAAAGTTGGCTAAAGCTGTAGCCAAGTTATTTCTAGCAATTTGGACTAGTTGCTTGCAGCAGGCAAAGCCATCCATCACAGGCATAATCCCATCTAACATAACTAAATCTGGTTTAACAGTTAAGAAAGCTTCTAAACATTCCTTACCATTTGTCACCTCCATAACTCGATAACCTTCTTTTTCCAGAAATTCACGCAACAGCACTCTGATGAGTTTGTCATCATCAGCCAGCAGAATTAGAGGAGTTTGGTTGGAAACAGATATTGGTTTTGTGCCTGACATGAGTTGCGTTCCACAGAGAATACGGCATCTGGAGGCAAGCTATTAATTTATATTTCAAGATTTTGCTATTCCTTTCCACCAGAGCCAGTAATATTAATTGAATAAAAAGGAGAAATTCTGACGCTTTCTTCCCTAGCGTTAATTTTACAGACATTGACTGTCTGCAATTTCCCGGAAAAGCCAAGAATTTACGCTCTGCGGTTGTGATGAAAAAGAGGGGGAAAGGCTAAGAAAAACGTAATATGGTTATTTAAATAACTCTTCTTACAAACCTCAACGGGACGGAAACCGACTCCGGTGAGGAAAGCGCTTTATTTTCATTCCCTTTCCCCTTTTCCGTTCAGCTGACGCTCACGCGCTGGAAGCCCTTTTCTTTTTTCCCCTTTCTCCTTTATAAGTGAAACAAGTGTAATTGTTTTGAGCCAAGCAAATGATAAATGACTGAGTTGCATAAAAAATCTATCTGGAACACAAAGACAACTTTTTTGTCTTGCCAGGTACATAGCAGGAGTTACTATTTATGTTTCCCAGATAATAACCTGAAATTGCTTTTTTTTTGAAAACTTGAATGGTAAACCTTTAAACCTTGATTCTGACGTTACTTTGTGTTCCGTAGCAAGTAAAATTCAAGCGCGATCGCCTGACTTACCCAAATCCCGATCTCAGACTTAAACTTATTAAGCATCGGCAGATTTACCATATTTTTATGATATGGGATTAGTATTTGATTTTTTAAATCCACTACAAGACTACTTAGATTTTTTCAAAAACAATTTACGATTCCTATAATTAGATATAAAGTTACCAATTTTCCTCAATGCCAGACTCATTAATGTATCAACATGATAATTTTGTCGTCCTAGAAACAAACCAACCAGAACAATTTATGACTGCATCTGAGTTATTAGAAAAGTTGAAAAAAGTTCTGCAAAACTTAAATTTTCAAGATTTACCAAAAGACTTACAAAAATTTAATTCTGTGGAAGCTCAAGCTCAATATTTACTTGACACTAGTTGCGAGTTAGATATTGGTGTTGGTCAATATTTGCAGTGGTATGCAGTTCGTTTAGAAAAGTAATTAACTAGACACACTAAAGTAGAAAAAATGTAGAGACGTAGCAATGCTACGTCTCTAGGGGTTTTGGGTAACGCATAATTACAGCACCCTATCGCTCTAATCGAATACATATAGAGACGTAGCAGTGCTACGTCTCAGAGCGGGTTTTGGATTTTACACATGTACCTCATTTACCTGAAATATGCTGTAATTTCCACGTCTATGTCTAGTAGCATTGTAGTGTTTTTATTACTATTAATGAGCGCGGACATCATCTAGTCGCTATTTGGGTGTGCTAATGAGCGTCAGTTCAAGTTCATCTTCAGCTGTCTGGGTAACTTTAACTTCAACTCCCGGACCAAAAAAATTAGTCATTTTATCTAGCTTTTGTTCCCAAATATCAATTGGTATCATTGGCGAATCAAATTCTAAAATTAAAGCATAAGCGCCATTAATTTCTGTTTCTCTGAAGCCTGTAATTAATGGTCGTTCATCGTCTGTTGGACTTAAACCCAAAAACGCCAAAGCTTTATCTAAATGAGCGTCTTGACCGTAGCTATATTGAGTAATGTCTCTGCGAATTTCCTTTTGAGTCTTAGTTGCTTGCTGTTCGCGTAATGTCAATACTGACGGTGTTGGGGGTTGAGTGAAAGGTACGGGTTTGAGTTCATTTGCTTTGAGTGCTAATCCTCCCAGCAGTAGAGGAATTCCGTAAAAAAATCCGACAAGATTAAGTGTGGCATAATCAGCAGCGTAGGCGACGAAGCCCATGATGGTCAAAATTCCACCGACGGTTATACCGAGTGTTCCCAAGGAAAATTTGCGTAGCATAATTTCAGATTAGTATAAATTTTTAAGACCTCAGCTTTATTATCATCGGTTATGTGTCGCACAATCCGAAAGACTATTGTCTCAAAACATGATTAATTTCGTAGTAAGCGTTTCAAGGCTGAAATCAAGGACTGAAGTCCTTACTACATAAGAATATTTTCGCGCGATCGCCTTTCAAGCCTGAAATTAAGGACTTTAGTCCTGACTACGATCGCTTGTTAAACTTGAGAAGAGTAAACCAGTCAAAGAAAACAATGGATATACAGACTATAAAAGAACGAATCGCTGTAGTTGAAAGCAAACGCGAGTATTTGCTGAGTCTCTTGGAGCAACCAAACTTGGGAACTTTAAGAATTGATGTAAATCAGGCTTTAGAAGAAATGGATGATTTAATCGACGAATTTAGACGCACGTTTCCACAAACAGAAAGCAATTAAGCGGACTTCTGCGACGATATAATACTAAATTACGTCGGTTGAAGCGTGAATTTAGACTTCAACCGGCGTCTTTAAACGTTACCATATTTTATAAGTATGGGTTTATATATTATACAAAAGAGCGATCGCTTACACGCTGCCCTAATTGCTTAACCAAATCAATTAGTTCCGTAGTGGGTACATCTTTTTTGCAGAAAGCATCCAAATTACTCATTGCTTTTTTCTCTAACAACTTCGCATCTTCCACGGAAGAATAAGCAATGATTTGAGTCTCAGGGGAAATTGCTTTAATATGACCAGAAGCAGACCAACCATCCATCACTGGCATTTGTAAATCTAAAATAATCACATCTGGCTGGTGACGCTTAACCATTTCTACTGCTTCTTGACCATTACTGGCTAAACCTATAACTTGAATGCTTTCTTGGCAGGAAAAAGCCAATTGCAATGTTAAACGAGTCAATTCGTGATCGTCAACCACTAAAATACGCACAATATAAGATTTACAAGATAGCATTAACATTAAAGGAAACCACTAACTACTATAACTTTTATAGTTTATGAGAAGTAGTAGTGGCACTGTCTCTATCTTATGGTTGAATAATTCCTATGCACTTATAGATATTAATCAGATAGCTGAGGCAAAAATTAAAGTTTTATTAAAAAAACTTGCGTTTTGCAAGTTATCTATGTTTTCACAAATGTTTTGAATCCATCATATTTCAGGCAATACTATTTGAACGCAATGCCATAGACATGAGAATTTTTTGTGAGTGAGATTCGGGAGAATCCTCACCAGGACTCCGTTGGATATAACTGCCATCAGTTTGTAATTCCCAAGCTTGACGGTTATCTGCCATCATAATTCCTAAAACTTCTTGCAAATCTTTAGCAATATCTGGTTCTCGGACTGGGGTAATTACTTCAACGCGACGATCCAAATTGCGACCCATCCAGTCAGCGCTACCGATGTAAATTTCTTCTTCTCCATTGTTATGGAAGTAAAAAATACGGGAGTGTTCCAAAAAGCGTCCGACAATACTAATAATGCGAATATTTTCACTGATATCTTTAAGACCTGGGCGCAAACAACAAACACCGCGCACAATTAAGTCAATTTGCACTTTAGCGCGAGAAGCTTCGTATAAAGTGGCAATAATTTGCGGATCTACTAAAGAATTCATTTTAGCAACAATGCGTCCAGATAATCCATTTTGAACATGATCCATTTCGCGATGAATTAGTGCTACAAAGCGATCGCGCATATTCACCGGGGCAACTAACAACTGACGATAAGACTTTTGCCGAGAATATCCAGTCAAAAAATTAAACACATCTGTCACATCAGCACCCAATTCTTCCCGACAGCTAAACAAACCAAAATCTGTGTAAAGTCGTGCAGTTTTCGGGTTATAATTACCAGTACCAATATGCACGTAGCGCATAATCCGGTCGTGTTCGCGGCGCACTACCAGAACAATTTTACTATGAGTTTTCAAACCTACCAAACCATAGACAACGTGAACACCAACTCTTTCTAATCGCCTTGCCCAATAAATATTATTTTCTTCATCAAACCGGGCTTTGAGTTCCACCAATACAGATACTTGCTTGCCATTTTCAGCAGCATCAATTAAAGCATTAACTATTGGTGAGTCACCAGAAGTCCGGTAAAGAGTCATTTTAATCGCCAATACACCCGGATCGTGTGCCGCATGGGTAATAAAGTTTACTACCGAGGTAGAAAAAGATTGATAGGGATGGTGTACAAGTAAATCCCGTTCCCGAATCACTGCAAAAAAGTCTCTGCCATCTTCTGCACCTGACGCACCTTGTTCTATACGTGCTTCCTTAATCCGTTGTAAACGTGGGTGTACTACAGATTGCCACGGTTCGTCTTTGAGTTCTGGTAGGGGTAATGCCATAAAAAACATTAAATCCCGTAGTCCTAAAAGACCGTCTACTTCATAAACATCGCTTTCTGCTAATTCTAAATCTAGCATTAGTCGCGATCGCACGCTTTCGGGAGTTTGGGATTGAATTTCTAGCCGTACCGGACTTCCCCCAAAGCGACGCTTTCTTAGTTCTTGTTCAATCGCTAACAGCAAATCATCAGCTTCATCTTCTTCTAGTGCCAAATCAGCATCGCGAGTAATGCGGAAAGGATGATATTCTTGAATAGTCATGCCTGGAAATAGAGATTCCAGATTATGAGCGATCGCCTGTTCCAAAGGTACACCAGTCCAATTCACAGGTTGTCCGTCGTGGTGAATTCCCAACTCTGGCGGTAAAGGCAAAAATCGTGGCAAGACTTTCGGACTTGGGACTTTGACTCTAGCAAAAAATTCTTCCTCGCTTTCTGGGTTTTTAATCACAACAGCCAGATTCAAACTGAGATTAGAAATGTAAGGAAAAGGATGGCTAGGGTCAACAGCAAGGGGAGTGAGAACTGGAAAAATTTGTTCGTTAAAATAGTTATCTAGATAACTTCGTTGTTTTTGAGTCAATTGGATGTAATCTAAGATATGGATGCCGTGACTTGCCAGCTTAGGTTTTAATACTTGCTCAAACTGTTGGTGCTGTTGCGTTACCGCAGGACGCAAGCTTAAACTAATATCATGTAGCTGTTGTTGCGGGGTGCGACCATCAGGAGTTAACAGGCTGACTTTCGCTTCTACCTGTTGCTTTAACGCTGCAACGCGCACCATAAAGAACTCATCCAGGTTAGAACCAAAAATTGCGAGAAATTTGAGACGTTCTAAAAGGGGTGTTCGCTCATCACAGGCTTCATGCAACACCCGACGATTAAACTCTAACCAGCTTAACTCGCGGTTAAGGTAATATTGTGGATCGCTAAGACTTACTTGGTGAGCGGTTTTCTTAGATTTTGACATGATTATTTAGGGATAGACACTAACCCATATAAATATAGATTAAATCGAGCGATCGTTTCTATCTGTAAAGAGATGAGGGGGGACTTTGATTACTCACCGATGTCCAGTGATTCAGTCATTGTATCAACTGGTAATTCTAATAAGTAAGGATGTTATTAAATTAATCTCAAAAAGTAGCGCATCCTCATCACCAAAAAAACCGTCTATCATATCGTGCCGCAAGCCCCAGACTCATTAATTCGGAAAGTATGGTGTATTTTACCAGGATGCTTTTCACGACACTGTTGCCAAACCACTTCTAAATCTTTATCGACGAAATACTCTCCACTATCGGGTTCAACCGTCATATACCAGTTGTAATGAGTCTCAATCAATTCCGATTTAACTTTATCAAATATTGGTTTACAACGTTGGTAAAAAGCTTCGCGTTCGGCTTCACGTTGCGCTTTTTGTTCCTCTGTCCACTGGATTGAAGGGAATATTCGTCCCCTGCGTGCGGTACGAGTCAGTTTAGTTTCAGTCATGATTGGTTCAAAACACAATTGCAATATCTATATTTTCCAGCATTTTTCACCCATGTGGTCGTGACCGATGCAAGAGTACGCAAGACCGAGAAAGGCAACCAAAATAAGCATATATGGAAGAAAGGGGAATTTAACAGGCTTTTATTGCTTACAATGCCCCACGCTCTCTTGTCTCATTTCTTCTTCGATGCGGCAGAAATAGGTAATTGGAGATTTTGGTTATAAACAAACTCGTTCTTGATTTCAATTTGTTGTTTGGGTAAAGTATCGTTGGGGTTGAGTGAATCTTGAGGAGAAACCCGCAATGTATACTTACCAACAGGAACTCCATCAAGACGATAAAGACCAAAAATGTCAGTCATCGCAGATAAAGCGCGGATACCGACAGAGTTGATGAGTTCAATTCGCACTTTTTCAATAGGCTGACCTGCTACATCCGTGATGCGTCCGGCTACACCGTATTCTGGTCTAACAGTAAAATCTAATTTAGTGACAGCAGAGGTAGCAACCTGAACGACTGTAGAAGTTTTCGGTACGGAGAGTTCTACAGGTAATTCATCAGGTTCGAGTTCAACTATATAATTACCTTCAGGCAAGTTGCCGATAAAAAAGTTACCGCTGGAGTCAGTTCTGGCACCACCAACACTTTGGTTACGTTTATCGTACACGCGGATATTAGAGCCGCTTAAATCAAACTTTTTGTTTTCACCTTGTACTACTAAGCGTCCAGCGATCGCACCACGATCTTTGCCAATACCGCTATAGTTAGATGGGGCAACTCGACCCCCTGCAAAAGATAAATCTGATACTAGTGATAAACTCAGGCGATCGTCGCCAAATCCGCCAAAATTGCTTCTATTTCTACTTGGGATGCCTTGGTATTCAAGTCTGGCAAATAAGCCTGGAACAACCTGCATACTAGCTCCTGCAAGTGGTCCTATTTCTCCATCTCTATATGACACTCCTAAATTCCAACTGAGTGCTTTCAGGTCACTGGGGTTATGACCAATACCTATAGAATAACGAGGTGCTGAATTGCCACCAAATTCATTACCAAAAGATAGCTGATAAGTATCACTTAAGTTATAAGTTAAATCCGAAATATATGAATCACCATAAGTATTAAAAGACAATCTTGTTAATCTATTTGGCTGATAGAAAGCATTGAATAAATACCGTCCGTCAAAATCAGGTCTACCGGTTAAAGATAATGTTGAAAAAGGACGTGCTGAAAAAGTAGGTAAAATGTAACTAGCAGAACCGCTATCATCTTTGCGATCGCGGGCAAGAAATCCCAAATTTAGACTATTACTAAAGCGATATTTGAGTTCCAGACTATGATTAAATATTTGTGTAGAATTTTTAAATAATCTATATCCTTCTGGTAATGATTGAGAATTCGCATTAATTTCCAATCTGTTTAACTGCACATCCAAATCTGCCGAGTAACCAACTTTATTAGCAGAACTACCAACACTTGCAGATAAAACAACTGGATTTGCCAAACGCCAAATTAAACCAGCTTGACTTTGCAACGCATTGGGA
>CASBQA010000119.1 GCA_949127635.1 Nostocales cyanobacterium PMM_0069
ATCCGTAGTAGAATATCGTCGCTCAAAAATGATGATGAGCGATAAAAGCGATAAATTAGATTCAGTCAATTTACAGTAACTCAGGTTGAATTCACAATAATGGATTTTGGTATCGGCTTTCTCTCGAACAACGTGATGCTGCCAATCATAGACTTATTCTATGGAATTGTGCCTAGTTATGGATTGGCGATCGTTGCTTTGACATTGATAGTCCGCTTTGCGCTCTATCCCCTGAGTGCTGGTTCAATTCGCAACATGCGAAAAATGCGGATTGTACAACCTCTGATGCAAAAGCGGATGGCGGAAATCAAAGAGCGTTTTAAGGACGATCCGCAAAAGCAGCAAGAAGAAATGATGAGCGTCCAAAAAGAATTTGGCAATCCCCTAGCAGGATGTTTTCCGTTGGTGGTGCAAATGCCAGTTTTATTGGCGTTATTTGCTACTTTGAGGGGTTCACCTTTTGCAGGTACGAACTATAACGTTAACTTGCAAATCCTTCCTGCCGATCAAGTAGAAATAATTCAACCTCAAGCCTTTGCCACTCCTCCCCAAAATATCTACGTAGCCGATGGCGAACACGTCAAAGTAACCGCAATACTGCCAGCTGGTAACAAATTAGCGGTGGGAGAACACACCAAGATACAATATCAAACACTTGAGGGCAAGCCATTTGAGGCACTTACAGCAGAACACCCGGAAATTAAGTTAGTTCCGGAATGGAAAATAACTAAAGGTGAAGATAGGATAAAAATTGATGCTGAAGGCAACGTAGAAGCTTTACAGCCAGGAGATGTTACTATTCAAGCAACGATCCCTGGACTTGCGGCAAATAAAGGATTTCTATTTATTGATGCCTTAGGCAGAGTTGGTGCAACCGATCCAGATGGCACAATCCACTGGGATATCGTCGCCATGATCGTATTCTTTGGAATCAGCCTTTATGTTAGCCAAATGCTTTCTGGGCAAAATTCCAGTGGTGGCAACCCGCAGCAAGACACGGTAAATAAAATCACTCCAGTTATATTTTCTGGAATGTTTTTATTCTTTCCTCTACCAGCAGGGGTGCTGATGTATATGGTGATTGGTAATGTTTTCCAGACATTGCAAACCTATATACTTTCCCGCGAAGCGCTACCAGAGGAACTACAAAAAATCGTAGAATCTGAGAAAAAACAGGAAGAAATCGCCGGACAAAAGGCACTACCCTTTGAGCCAAAAAGTTCTAAGAAAAAGGCTACACAGGAAGAAGTCACTGGACAAAAGGCTGATCCAAAAAGTTCTAAGAAAAAGGCTACAGGTTGATGATTGCAGAACCAATGCAACGTGGTCAGCAGTGGTTAAAAACACTGCTGCACATAACTGGTGTAAATGCTGAGATTACGAGTGGAATAGAAACCACTCAAGGTCAGGATGGGGAGTTTCAAGAACTTGATAACTATTGGTTGACGATTGATGAAAGCAATTTAACACCAGAACAAATTCGGATCTTAATTGGCACTGATGGCTCAGTACTAGATGCGATTCAGTATTTGGCTAACTCCGTCCTCAACTTGAACCAATCAGAGGATCAGCAAGCCTCGTACACAATCGAGTTAAACGGCTACCGCGTCAAAAGACAAGCGGAAATTCGCGCATTGGCTTCTTCTGCTGCTGAAGAAGCGCGTGCTACTGGTAGAGAAGTGGAAATTAAATCCCTAAGTTCCGCTGAACGGCGTCAAATCCACACCTTTTTTCAGGATTTTAGTGATTTGGAAACCTACAGCCGAGGCAAAGAGCCACATCGTTTGCTTGTGGTGCGTCCTGCTGGTTCGGAATAATTTTATTTCCAAATGTGGCTGTGGCTGAAACTGATGATTGATTTTTTGATTGGACGCGATCGCTTTCGCGTCTTTAATAATAAATTTACTAGGACTTACGCACTCGTTACCAGAAAACAAGACTTTGAGATTGCTTCCTTGCGTCGATAGGGACGGAAATACGTAGATCGCTTTTCTCATATAGTAAAAGCTAAACTAAATAATGTAAAATCAGCACAAATGCTGATGA
Organism: Nostocales cyanobacterium PMM_0069; assembly: GCA_949127635.1. Classification (GTDB taxonomy): domain Bacteria; phylum Cyanobacteriota; class Cyanobacteriia; order Cyanobacteriales; family Nostocaceae; genus Hassallia. The sequence continues at coordinate 2,047 of CASBQA010000119.1, forward strand.
TGATAACTTTTCGTTCTTGATGTCTCAGAATCCTATGGACGCGATTTACATTCCGCAGCTAACTAAAGCCCCGGAGCGGACAGAGGAGATTCAGGTTGAAGAATTTCTGCCCGGTTTAGAAACGTTGACACCCGTTCGCGGTAACATCCGCGTTCAGCATCATGGAAATTACCTGCAAGTGTCCGGTCAAGCAGAAGCAATTATTACCTGTACCTGTAACCGCTGCTTACAAAATTACAATCATCGTCTGCAACTCGATACAAAAGAAATTATTTGGTTAGATGAATCCGCTAACGAAACAGAAAACTTGCCTCTAGAGCGGGAAGTTGTTATGGAGGATTTGTTAGAAACTTTATCACCAGAGGGATATTTTCATCCTAGTGAATGGCTGTATGAGCAAATGTGTTTAGCAATACCTCAGCGTCAGTTGTGCGATCGCAAATGTCCGGGTATTGCTCCAATTACTGTTAATGACTCGGAAAAAGTAGTTGATAGTCGCTGGGCTAGGTTAGAAGCTTTCAAGAAAGAGCTTCCGGGGTAGCCCGCAGGCTGGAAGCCTGGGGCTATACGAACGAAGCCCGCCTTCGCGGGCTAGTTTATCAACTTGTAGGGTGTGTTAACGCAGTGTAAGGCACCATATTCTCGTTTATCGTTTTAGTCTCTGGCTGGGAACGCATTGTTCGAGGGCTGGGGTAGATTGCTCATGGGGATATTCTGATTTATCCTTGTTGTAAGTTTTTAGTTGTTAGAACCAATACAAACCTTAAGAATGAGATTAGGAACTAAACTACTAACAGCTTATGACCTTCCGTGAAGAGTTTAAACTGCTGCTACGCGCTCGTTATCCTTTAATCTACATTCCTACTTATGAAGAGGAACGGGTAGAAGCAGCGATTCGGGAAGAAGCGGCAAACCAGGGCAACCGTCCGGTGTATACTTGGGATTTTGTGGATGGCTACCAAGGCAATCCGAATGATGCGGGTTTTGGTCGTCGCAACCCGCTGCAAGCTTTGGAGTTTATCGAGAAGTTATCGGCTTCTGCGCCGGCAGTCTTGATTTTAAGAGATTATCATCGATTTTTAGATGATGTGGCGATCGCTCGCAAACTCCGCAATCTCGCCCGTCTCCTCAAGTCTCAACCGAAAAATATCGTCTTATTGTCGCCTAAAATCGCCATCCCGGAGGACTTAACTGAAGTTTTGACGGTTTTGGAGTTTCCCTTACCGGCGGCTCCAGAAATCAAAGCAGAGATAGAACGCTTGTTAATCGCAACTGGTGGGAATTCGCTTACAGCAAAAGTTTTAGATGACTTGGTGCGCTCTTGTCAAGGGCTTTCTATGGAAAGAATTCGCCGAGTTTTGGCTAGAGCGATCGCTACTCATGGCGAATTGCAACCAGAAGATGTAGATTTAGTTTTGGAAGAAAAGCGGCAAACTATTCGCCAAACGCAAATTCTAGACTTTTACCCCGCAACTGAGCAAATATCTGATATTGGCGGATTGGATAACCTGAAAGACTGGCTGCTGCGTCGGGGAGGCTCATTTACAGAAAAAGCGCGTCAGTACGGATTACCGCACCCCCGTGGTTTAATGTTGGTGGGTATTCAAGGAACTGGTAAATCATTGACGGCAAAAGCGATCGCACACTGGCTCACCACCTGTCTGCCGTTGGTGGTGGTCGCGCCGGTG
>CASBQA010000120.1 GCA_949127635.1 Nostocales cyanobacterium PMM_0069
ACCGAGAACCGCTATATTGAATTCGGGCAGTCGTTTATTGAATTTGGGAACCCGTTTATTGAATTCGGGCAGTCGTTTATTGAATTCGGGCAGTCGTTTATTGAATTCGGGCAGTCGTTCATTGAATTCGGGCAGTCGTTTATTGAATTCGGCGTGTCCATAACGCACTATACTGGCGTGTCTAGACTAATATGTAGCAAAAAAAGTCCTACTGCCCTTTCTAGAGTGTCGGGTATAAAATTGGAATGCTGACAGCCTCTTTTTTACAGGAGCGATCGCGGTGACTGTTGAAATTGACCAACTAATAGCCGATTGGAAGAATAAAGTCAATATTGCAGGTCAAAATCTTCTTGAACTTCAAGAACTACCAGCTTATCAGCGACTTTGCGGTGGTTTTCTTCGAGTAAAGTTAACGGGAATCACCGCAACACGGGTAACACCAGCATTGGAAGCGATGAACGATTTATTTCAACACTTCGATTTATTGGTGCAGACAATTGATAAGGCAATCAAGTTGAGACAGCAGTTACCGCGTTTTTTGTCAACACAAAAAACTAGCGAAATTGTACAATTGCTCACAGGTGCTTCAATTGAGTTACCGATGGTGCAAACACCTTTATCAGAAAGAGAACTTTTAACTGGTGCTAACACAAATAAAATCACTCCCGCACAGCTACTTGAAGTGATGCAAAATGCTTTCACTGTAGCTAGGGATGCAGTTCTAGCTGTTGATCACGCTTGGACGCATTTGGATATGATGCTGGCAGATGCAGAAGCGCAAATTTTTTCGATGCAAAATTTAGCTTTATCGCTGAATCAAGATTGCCAAAGTGAATTAATTCAAGCTGCCAGTGCGATCGCTTCTTTACGGCAAACTATAGAACATGACCCTCTAGGAACAAGTGAGGTGTTTAAACAGCAAGTCCAGCCGATGTTAGCTCAGGTAAAAGCGACTTTAGACCAAGTTATCAAACAACAAAATGAAATTCGCGATAAGTTGGCGACAGCGAAGAATTTGTTACAACAATTAAAAGAAATTCATACTAAAGCGATCGCAGCTTTTGCGGAATGTCAGGATAAAGTCTTGGATCACTCTATATTGCTTCCTCCTTTACCGGAAGAGCAAATTGAAGCGCTTAAACAATGGCTTATGAGGTTAGAAACTAAATTGGCTGAAGGTTTAGTGAATCCAATTATCGTTGGTTTAGACAATTGGACTATTAAAGCTAGAGAATATATAGCATCAGAACAACAAGCATATGCAGTTAATAACGCTCCCCTACAAACTCGTCAAGAGTTACGCGGAAGGCTGGACGCACTCCAGGCAAAAGCGCTGGCACGGCGATTAATTGAGGATACAATTTTAACTGAACTGGCTTTACAAGCGAAGCAACTTCTTTACAGTCGTCCAACTCCTTTAAATAAAGCCGCTGAATTAGTTTCTCAATACGAAAGACGTTTAAATGGCAAACAGTAAACTATAGCTAAAAAAGAAATATTTACCAAATCACACATATTGTAAAGACGTTCCGGCGGAACGTCTCTACGAAAATTACTGATAACTCGATATAGGAAAGTCTTATGGACGGCGATCGCTGCACAAAAAATGGCTGCACTGGTATTATCGAAGATGATTACTGTAACGTCTGCGGATTAGCAGCGGTGAAATCTGTTCCGAGTAGCCAAAGACTAAGCGCAACTATTACAGGGAGAACTTCATCTGTCACCACGGGAACAGGTTCTTCCCCACTAACTAATCGTTCTAAAGGTTCGCGACGTACTAGTACAACTTCAGCTAGAAGTAGCCGCAAGCACTTGGGAGCCGGGTTGATAACCCTACCCGATCTGCCTTCCACTGAACCAGAAAAAGCCATCATGCCTAACCCGATGGTGCCGGAAAATAAACGCTTTTGCGCGAATTGTAATAACTCGTTGCGACGAGAAAAAGGGTTTTGCAGCAAGTGCGGACAGAAGTATTCATTTACTCCTTCGCTTTCTCCTGGTGATTTAGTTATTGGGCAATATGAAGTTAAAGGAGCGATCGCTTACGGTGGTTTAGGTTGGATATATTTAGGCTTCGATAAAATTCTATCTCGCTACGTAGTCCTCAAAGGACTGCTCAACACTGAAGATGCAGCAAGTGCAGCGGTTGCCGTTGCTGAAAGACAATTTTTAGCAGTAGTGAAACACCCGAATATTGTCGGAATTTACAACTTCGTGAACCACGGTAGCGAAGGTTTCATTATTATGGAATATGTCGGCGGCAAAACCCTGAGAGAAATTCGCAAAAGTCGCGGACCGCTACCAGTTGCAGAAGCGATCGCTTACATTCACCGCATCCTCAGCGCATTTGCTTATTTACATTCCTTAGGTTTAGTTTACTGCGACTTTAAGCCAGATAACATCATGATTGAAGGCGGGGATGTCAAGTTAATTGACTTAGGTGGTGTCCGCAAAATTGATGACCCTGATGGTGATATTTATGGCACAGTTGGTTACAGCGCTCCGGAAGCTGGGGAGGGTCCGACCGCTGTATCAGATTTATTTACCCTTGGTAGAACCTTGGCAGTTCTACTGACTGATATTAAAGGTTTTAACAAAGAACATTTATACACCCTACCTAGTGCTGAAGAAGAACCAATATTTGCCGAGCAAGAATCACTTTATCGCTTTTTAATTAAAGCCACCGCCGAAAACCCTGACGATCGCTTTCAATCGGCAGATGAAATGGCAGATCAACTGCTGGGGGTGCTGCGGGAAGTAGTAGCAATTAGTACAGATATTCCGCGTCCATCTGCGAGTAATGTCTTTAGTGGAGATATGCTAGCGCTGGGTAACGGTAATGACTTTGAACCGATAAAAGCCGATTATCAGCAATTGCCCGTGCCGATGATAGATTCAGAAGATTCTGGCTTTAATGCAGTCGTCAATGCGAGTGCGATCGCCGATCCAGTGAAACGAGCAGCCAGTTTAAAAATGGCAGTTAAACTATATCCCAATTCCGCCGAAGCATTGCTGCGATTGGCAAATAGCCTGATTGACACCTTTGAGTACGACGAAGCAGAAACAATTATAGCACAAGTTGAGACAAAAGATGCTTGGGACTGGCGAATTTTTTGGTATCGTGGGCGATCGCTAATGCGACAAAGCAAACCTAAAGAAGCTCAAGCAGCATTCGACCAAGTTTATTTTGACTTACCTGGGGAACTTGCGCCCAAGTTGGCATTAGCGCTTGCAGCAGAACAAGGGGAAAATTATCAACTAGCAATTAAAATGTATAACTTAGTATCCCGTACCGATCCGGGTTATGTATCAGCGGCATTTGGGTTAGGTCGATGTCTTTGTGCAGTTGGCGATACCTCCGGCACGTTTCACGATCGTAACGGTGCGGTAGCGGCTTTAGAAAGAGTGCCGCAAAGCTCAAATTTGTTTACGCGATCGCGTGTGGAAATTGCCCGAACCTTAATTAATCGCGAGCAATCTATCCCCGGAACCCAAGAATTACAAGCTGCTTCCAAGGCAATTGAAGCCCTCACTTTAGAAGGAATGGATCGTTATAAATTAACTAAGCAACTGTTAGAAACGGCACTAAATCTGCTTATCTCGAAGACAGTTAAAGTTGCTGACGACATGCAAATTTTAGGACAACCATTTCAAGAAATACATTTAAGAAAAGGATTAGAAAAAGCCTTGCGTGACATGGCACACCTCGTAAATAAAGAAGAAAAGATTCGCTTAGTTGATGAGGCAAATCGCGTGCGTCCAAGGACACTGATTTGAGATGAATAATTAACCGCAGATAAACGCAGATGTACGCAGATGAAATCTAGTAATGATGATGTTATGATGCAATGTCCAAAATGTGGTACTTCAGTTTTAGAAAGCGATCAATTTTGCGAAGAATGCGGTACATCCTTAACAGCAGTGGGATGCGAAAAATGCGGTGCGAAACCAGAAGCGATTGACGATGAGGGATTTTGCTCAGTTTGTGGATTTCGCAAAGAAGTTCAGGAGCGACTTGAGATAACTATTGATTCGCATTTAGCCGGTGTAAGCGATCGCGGACTCAGACACCACCGTAACGAAGATTACCTTGCCCTGCAAACCGTCAATAACACTCGTATCCTGATCGTTTGTGATGGAGTTTCCAGTTCTAGCAATCCTCATATAGCCGCTCAAACAGCCACCCAAAGTGCTTCTACAGCATTAATCACCGCCATCAAACAAAAAGAAAATCCCGAATCAGCCATCAAATCAGCCGTAGCTGCTGCCCTCTCATCCCTATGTAATATTCCTTGTACTAAAAGTATTAATTCCGAGCCACCATCAACCACCATTGTCGCTGCCATTGTTCAACAGAACACCGCTACCATCGGTTGGCTCGGTGATAGCCGCGCTTATTGGATTTCCGGCAATAATTCCCGACAATTAACTAAAGACCATTCTTGGGTGAGTGAAGTAGTAGCAGCCGGCGAAATGACACAAGCCGAAGCAAGAAAATCTCCCCAAGCCAACGCCATTACCCGGTGGTTAGGTGCAGATGCCATTGACGACGCCATCCCCTCCATCATAAACTTCACCATTCCCAGTTCCGGCTACCTGCTGCTGTGTAGCGATGGACTGTGGAACTACGCAGAACAACCACAACAACTCGCCAACCTAATACAGCAGACATCAAATACACATGCGATCGCCATCTCCCAATCACTAGTCGAATTCGCCCGTCACAGCGGCGGACACGACAACATCACCGTCGCCCTCCTCTCTGTATAAACCAAACCCCTTTCTCTTCTTCCTTCTTGGCGTTGTCTGCGTCCTCTGCGGTTAGTTAAATCCATCCTCACAACCAAACACCATGCCTAACCAATTCAAAGCCGAAGTCTTCCAAAACCAATTTTTACCCGAAGGCGCCAGAGATATTCACGCCATCATGACAGTCACCGGCTTGGACGGTGACAGCATAGCTGCAACCCCCAATAACGCCAGACTATTCGGTATCATCTGCGACACATCCGGCTCAATGGGAGGTGGAAAAATCCACGCGGCAAGAGATGCAATGGTCAAAGTCGTAAATCTGCTACCAGAAGATGCCTACTTCTTCATCGTCACAGGTTCTAGTAAAGCTAGCGTCATTTGTCCAGTGTCAAAAGCTACACCAGATAAAAAAAACTGGGCGATCGCTGCCATCAAAGAGATTTACCCTAATGGTGGCACACTCATGTCTACCTGGCTGAGTGAAGCTTTAGAACAATTCAAAAAAATGCCAAACGCCGTTCGTCAGGCATTACTACTTACAGACGGACAAAACGACGATTCAGACGAATCTAAACTCAATAAAATTCTCCAAGCTTGTGAAGGAGTCTTTCAATGTGATTGTCGAGGCGTCGGTACTGATTGGCGAGTTGCCCAACTCCAAAGAATCGCGAATAAACTACTCGGTACAACTGACATCATCCCCAACCCCGAAATGATTTCAGTTGACTTCCGAGCGATTTTAGAGAAAGCCATGAGCAAAGATGTCAGCGATGTCGCTATGCGCTTGTGGACTCCCCAAGGTGCAAAAATACTGTTTTGCAAACAAGTTAGTCCCGACATAGTTGACCTTACACACCGCGCTAAAATTGTCAAGACCCAAGTCGTAGATTATCCCACCGGCGCTTGGGGAAAACAAGAATCCCGTGATTACCACTTCTGCATCGAAGTTAATCCCGGCAACGTTGGTGATGAAATGTTAGCAGGTCGCGCAAGTTTAGTTTACACAAACGACGGTGTAGAAACCAAAATTGTTGAGGCACGCATTTTAGCAACTTGGACTTCAGATGATGCCAAATCCACCAAAATCGATAGACGAGTTGCTCACTACACCGGACAAGCAGAACTTGCCCAATCGATTCAAGAAGGATTAGAAGCGCGTGCCAAAGGTAATATTGAAATCGCCACTGCCAAGTTAGGCAAAGCAGTGAAACTTGCCCATGAATCTGGTAACGAAGCAACAGCCAAACTCTTAAAAACTGTAGTTGATATAGAAGATGCACCCACAGGAACAGTGCGATTAAAAAAAGCTATTGCCAAAGAAGATGAAATGGCGTTGGAAACTCGTTCTACCAAAACTACCCGCATTCAAAAATCGCAAAATTAGAAAGCCCGACGATTAAAATCGCGGCTACATAAACAAAGTCCGCCTGCGCGGACTAACCTGAAAAAAGGGTTTCAAATTTCATCTGGGGACAGTAATAAAAGAGTGTTAGTCAATAGATATAGACGTGAAAAAGAATGTAGAGACGTAGGAGCGCTACGTCTCTACAGGGATTTTGGGTAACGCATATTTAAATTTGGTCGATGTCAAATTTTCAAATATAAGGACAAATGAAAAATGAAAAATGATATCTCTATTTATAAATGTCTCAAAGGTCATGAATCAACCGAATCTGATTATTGTTCAGAGTGTGGAGTGAAGATTCTCGGTGTAGGTGAAGCGATGTCTGACGACAAGCCGCTGCGCGTCTACGCCCCAACAATACCACAAGTACCACAAAACATAACTCTCGAAACCTGCCCAGCTTGCAGCGTTCACCGCGAACCCAACAGCGGCGACTTTTGTGAAATTTGCGGTTACAATTTCGTCACCGGCGCACATGGGGA
>CASBQA010000121.1 GCA_949127635.1 Nostocales cyanobacterium PMM_0069
ATTAGCATCTTGGCGTAGTACACTACCAGAATTACCAGCAGCAAAACGCCATCGTTATGAATCTGATTTGGGACTTTCACCTTACGATGCGCGGGTATTAACTGAGGAAACTACTGTTGCTGCCTATTTTGAAGAAGCGATCGCACTTGGGGCAAATCCCAAACAAGCTGCAAACTGGATTATGGGCGATATCGCTGCATACCTCAACAAGCAAAAACTCAGCATCACCGAAATTGCCCTTACTCCTACCAACTTAGCAAAACTGATAACCCTCATTGAAAAGGGTACCATCGGCAGCAACAAAGCGAAAGAGAAATTACCAGAGTTGCTAGCTGGTAATTCTGGTAGTGTACTACGCCAAGATGCTAATTGTTCGTTTGTGACTTCAATCGGTGCTAAATCTGGTTCCGGGAAATAGCGATAATCGCTGCTTCCTTCTTTAATACGCATACTAATAGTGCGTTGAGAAGTTTCTTCCCAAAGACGAGTTTCTTGGATAATGCGATCGCCTGCTTCTACTGCGGCTATTTGGCGTTCAATTTCGTATTCTATCGCTCTTTCAATGCCATTGAAAGAGTTCATGTTCTTAATTTCCACCTTCGTGCCAAACTCTTTTTGTCCAATGGGACGCACAGAGATGTTAACATCACAGCGGAGAGAACCTTCTTGCATGTTACCGTCACTGACACCGATATAGCGGACAATGCGGCGTAATTCTTGAGCATATTCAGCAGCTTCTTGTCCGGAACGCAAATCTGGTTCGGAGACAATTTCGATCAAAGGTATACCGGCTCGATTGTAGTCTACCAGAGAATAAGTAGAACCACTCATGCGATCGCTTCCCGCGTGGACTAATTTTCCCGCATCTTCTTCCATGTGCAGACGAGTGATGCCGATTTTTTTCCGCAGCGGATTACCATCAGCACCGACTAACTCAATTTCTAACCAACCATGTTCAGCGATGGGTAAGTCGTATTGAGAAATTTGGTAATTCTTGGGTAAATCGGGATAAAAATACTGTTTGCGGTCAAACTTGCTATATTTAGCGATTTGGCAATTTAGGGCTAAACCCGCTTTCACAGCGTATTCCAATACTTTTTCGTTGAGTACCGGTAATACCCCAGGTAAACCCATACAAACCGGGTCAATGTTAGTATTGGGGTCAGCACCAAAAGCCGTAGAACTATTAGAGAAAATCTTGGTGTTAGTACTTAGTTGACAATGGGTTTCTAAACCAATAATCGCTTCGTACTCAGTTTTTACAAGAGCAGATGAAGTCATAAAATCACTTGTTTGGGCATAATCCTTCTTTAGGCTACTATTTTAGCCTCCTAAGTGACTTTTGCTGACTCTTAAAACCGTGCTAAATCAAGGGAGATTGCCGCTCACTGAGATAATAATGCCATAATAAGTGCGTGGCTACTGCTCTCCAAGGTCGCCAAATTTCAGCTATAAGTTCAATTTCTGTTGCTGAGGGTCGATGTTCTAATTTTTTAACTCTCTGTATTGCTAATATTAAACCCAAATCGCCTTTCGGTAAACTATCTGGTCGCCTGAGTGCCATCATTAAATATATATCAACTGTCCAATTGCCGATACCTTTAAGTTTTTTCAGCACAGTGCGTACTTCTTCATCATCCATCGTGCTGAGGCTAGATAAATCAAGCTGTCCTGCAATGATAGATTGTGCTAATGTGCGTGCGTAAAGAGTTTTTTGCCGACTAAATCCAATTTGTTTGATTTCCACATCATCAAGTTGCAAAAATAGCTCTGGAGTAATTGGAGATATAGCTGCTTGTAAACGAGTATAAACTGCTTTTGCCGATGCGAGAGAAACTTGTTGTTCTAAAATAATTTGAATAAGTGTGGAAAAACCGGGTTCACGTACCCAAAACGGTGGTGTACCAAAGCGAGTGAAAATTTCCGCTAAGTCTGGATCTTGTGATGTCAGAAAGTTCAAGCCGTCAGCAAAATTATCCTCAGTTAAAGTTTCTGGGAATATCATTAGAAAGATACCTTAAGAGATTTTTTGTTTTAGTGAGGGGTTAAGGGGTTGAGCGCTGAAGCGCTCACTACGAAGAAATTCTTAAAATTCTTCGTCGAGTATTAAAGCGTAAAAATGTTCTAGATCATCTGATTGTTTCATCTTGGTAATTAGTTTACCTGCAATTGTGAATGCTGCCCAGTAGTAAGGGTGATTATAAAGCTTTTCATCTGCTGCGAGTTTTCTAGTTCTATACATTTCTGTTGCTAAATATGCCTTAATTCTGAATTCATCGGGAGGCAAAGTATTTAGCAAATTTTCATACCATTTTTTCAATTCTTCAACTGTTAGTTCTTTTAGCCATTGTGTGGCTTCTCCTAAGGCTGTTGCTTCTAATTTATCTGGCTGCCGTCGTCGATAAAACTCAATCATCAATAAGGCATTTGCAGTTGATTCTACAGTCCACAAGGTACTAATTACATGAGCCGAACCACGACTTAAAAAAACATTCGCTAAACCTAGATACTCGGTGGTGATATTTTGCTTGGTAGTAATAGCAGTTTCGCAAGCTGATAGAGTAACTAGATTGTAGCTTGTAAGTGTCTTTTGGCAGAGGTCTTCTAAGGTTAGTTTATCTTCATCTGATAATACCAGTTGTGATTTTTTGGGTTCAAGAAAATTGTCAGTTACATGACCTGTAAAATGAAATATATTGTAATCACAAGATAAGGCATATTCCACTACATTTTTTGTCGCTTGTGCTCCTTGGTAACGTTTGGGATTATCGAACATTTGGCTAATAGTTTCCGATTCAAGTTTGGCAAATTTGAGTGGCGGATAATCTGTACTGTTAGGATGTTCAATACTTAATAATTTCTCTTCATTTGCCTGGGGTTCTAGCTGTGAATTTAGAGATAAGCCGATTTGAGCGCTTGGCAAATAGGTAATTGTGTAATTTGCATTTATCGGCGATTCTTCTTCTTGAGAATAAATATTGAAAAGGGCATGAAGAGGAAATCTGTGTAAGTCGCGGTGAGGAATTAATATTAGTTGGTTGATACCTTCAAGTTCGTGTTCAATGGTGGAAATATTAAGGATATTTTTCAGATATAAAAGCCTCTGTTCCATATCCACTAACCAGGAATGATTATCTTTGCTTTGTTTGTCTTGATCTAAGCTGCGATATTCCTGATATTGTTGATTCCAATCCTCTAGCCAATCTTCTAATTCCAGCAAAATTTGCATGGCTTCAGGCACGGGAAATTCATCACTTATTGCGGCACTCATTATGGGTGTAAAGACAGGGACGGGTTCTGGGGCATTATCTTTGATTATGAATGTGCGTAAAGCGTAAGGGCTGATATGCCAGTAAATGATTGCGGTTGTGGGATCAAGAAGTCGTTGAATTTCTGGATAATTGGGTGAAGAAATGTCATCAGTCCAACCAAAAATCAGCCAAGTTAAACAAGCATTTTTGTTGTATTCGGCGATTTCTAAAGCTTGTCGCAATTCGCCAGATTGTACGGCTAAATCAACTGCTAATTGTCCAAAAGTAGTAAATTTTAAAGCTAATTGTTTTTTACTTTCTTCAGAACTTGGTTCATTTAATAAACGTTGCCATACATCTGTAGCGTATTGTAATAAGTCTTGTGCGTATATGATTTCCCCTAAACCCATAAGCGCTTTAATGAAGTTTTGCAATACTTCTAGATGCAGTTGGGGAAAGTCTTCTTGTGTGAGGGTTAAAAGCGCCTGATTGTACTCGGATACGGCTTGATGCCAATAATAGCTGGGTGTGGAATATCTTTTTCCTCGGTCGTAGTGTGCGTTAGCGATCGCTAAATGTAATCTTCCCCAACCTTCTTGGTGTGTATCTTGGCGAACATAGTCTAATCCAGCTTCGTAACTGATCAATTTTGCATTATAGTCGCCTTCTTTCAAAGTCGGATTTACCGCCATTCCTGCGGATGTACCTCTACCAATCCAAGCTTCCCAATAATCTGGTTGAAGTTGCAAAGCACCATCATAAGCGGCGATCGCTTGTACAAATTCTCCGATATGAAACAGCGCTACTGCTTGGTTGTACCAAGCTAAGTGAAATTCGGGATTGATTTCTATCGCTTTGTCATAAGAGGCGATCGCTTCAATTCGCCGTCCTAAGTTGTCTAATGCGATACCTCTATTGAACCAAATTAAGTAAAAATCCGGTTGAATTTCTAAAGCTCTATCCCAAGACTCAATTGCTTCTGACCATTGTCCTAATTGTCCTAGCACTACCCCTCGATCGATCCAGACTTCGGGATAATCTGGATCAATTAAAAGTGCATTGTCGTAAGAAGCGATCGCTTCCGAGTTTCGTTGATCTACCGCGAGTGCAATTCCTCGGTAATACCAGTTTTGAGGGTCGTCTGGTTGCAATTCGAGTGCTTTGTCGTAACTAAAAACAGCTTCTGATAGCCTTCCTAATTTCAGCAGTGCGAAACCTCGGCTAGACCAAGCTTCTTCGTAGTTTGGCTGAATTTCCAGTGCGACATCCAAGGAGGCGATCGCTTCTTCAAATTGTCCTAATTCGCCTAAGATGCCGCCTCGATTGTACCAAGCTTTAGGAGAGTCTTGTTTAATTAAGAGCGCTCTGTCATAAGAGGCGATCGCTTCCTTCAACTCTCCTAAGTGAAATAATGTCAAACCTCGATTAAACCAAATATCATACATCGATGGGTTAATTTGTAAAGCTTCATCGTAACAAGCGATCGCACCTGACAAATCACCAGTTTTGGCTCGCTGAAGTCCTTGATAAAACCATTCTTGCGCTTGAGTATCAGTACTAATTAGTTGTGTTGGTTCAGATGAGTGAGTTGCCAGTCCGGAAGCAAGTTGGTGGACTAAACTGGTACTTTGGTCTAATCTGACCAACAACTCATCCAGTGTTTGGGCTACATCTGGTTCTAAATCTGCCAACGACTCATCCCAAGTTGTTTGTGCTCCTGCTTCTGGGCTGTTTTCCATCAACGTTTCGCTAATAGATATTAGGCGATCGCTTATTACCTCTTCCACAACAGGTGTTATACTTTCAGCTTCTGGCGCTTGATACTCCCATACCAGTTCGCCGAAGTTCTCTATCAATTCTTCTTCGCTTTGAGTTTCCTCTGGTGTAAGCGTTATACTTTCAACTTCTTCTGCTTGAAACTCCCATACTAATTCGCCGTTTTCTATTCTTCCTCCCTTTGCGGAAGCGCTTGGCACATCCTCAGTACTAGTTACAGTTTCACCCGCTTCATAATCCCATTCCAGTTCTTCAAAGTTTTCTCCAGACCCAATTTCAATAGAGGTGAGAATTGCTGTAGACGTTGCATGTTCAGCATCTTCTTCGTTTTCGTCCGAATAAATTTCCCCTAAGTTCCGCGTCAACAATCGGATACCAATGTCATAAGAAAGATCGCCAATTATGCCGACACCAAGTTCACCTAGTTGCACCATTCGCGTTGCTAACTGATTATTCGGTGCGGGTGATGCTAACAATTTTTCGCCAAAACTCAGCAACCAATCAAGCCAGCGATCAATGCTAATCCGATTTTCCATCCGTTGCAGATATTTCTGCGCCCACTCTTGTCCTCGTACCTGATATACGCCTTCTAGCAGTTGGTTATACAAGACTTCAAGATCGGCGTTTGTCAGTTCCGGTGCTTGATGCACCACATTTTGTCTTTTTGTCCGATTTTGAGAACGAGTCCGTTTCCTGGCAAAGACGCGTTTCCAAAATTTATTCAGCCACTGTATTAGCCGCTTGAGCATCTGCCGCACTCTGGATGTTGTTTCTCATAGATTTTAACGAGGGCTGTGTTAAAAAAAGCAACCATCACGTAAAAACCTAGTAGATTATAAAAGAGAATTGGGCATCTGAAGAGGGAAAAGGGAAAATTATCAATACCCAGTCCTAGTCCCTAGTCCCTAGTCCCTAGTCCTATTCATTAGCAGCTTGAAATTGATTAAACAATTCCTGGACAATCAATTGCGGATCGTCTGTCTCAATTCCTAACTGTTGGGAAATTTGCTTGCGTAAGCCTTCATCCTGCTGCAACATCACAAATAACTCGTCTAGGGTAACGGTTTGCAATTCTTCCTCCGGCAGAATTTCTGACTCTTCTGGGGTTTCAGGATTGGTTGGTAATTCTTTTTTCGGCAGAGTTTCTAATTCTGCGGTGCTTTCTGTTGCTTGATTCGTTTGTTCGGGTGGAGGAGTGGTCTTGATCCCATCTGGTCCGTCATACTCCCATACTGGTTCGCTGACATTGCGTGTCAACAGCTGCATTCCAATATCATAAGCAGCATCGCCGACTTCGCCGACTTCCAATTCACCCAAATCCACCATCCGGGATGCTAATTCATTATTAGGTGCAGAGGAAGCGAGCAATTTTTCACTAAAGTGCTGTAACCATTCCAGCCAACGTTCAGTTGAGATGCGATGTTCAATATTATCTAGCCACTTCAGCGCCCAAGCTTGCCCTCGTGCTTGATGTACACCTTCTAAAAGTTCGCTGAAGAGAAATTCTAGATCCGTATCAGTTAGGGGTGGAGCAGGTTGTTTTTGAACATCAGCCACAGATGACGATGAAGTCTGCTTTTTGCCAAACAAGCGTTGAAAAAACCTTTTAAGCCAGTGAAGGAGCCTATTGAGCATCTGCTACACCCGTGAGTGTTGGTTATTTTAAGATTGTAGCGATGTCTACGACACACTTGATCGCTTAAGCGCTTTGTGAATTAGAAATTATAAAATAAAAATTAATAAATTGTAACAAACTATATGAATTTTTGTTGCCTGATTGCCAATGTGCCGGAAAGGAGTAATATCTTGAAAGTTGAAAAAAATCAGATTTACCATCAAGAACAGATCCAAGCACAATTTCTGACAGAAAGCTCTGTGTAGTAAACAGCTACTAAAGTCCAGGAAGAAGGAAGACAATTATTAGCGGCAATTTAGATATCCTAAACATTGCTTTCTTTATCTTCACGAGATAAAATAATATCAGAGTTCGTGAAAGTATTGTCCCAAGTAATCACCGCCAAACTGAAACTAAACCTGACCACCGAACAAAAAGCTTTGGTGTCTCAGACTGCTTTAGCCTACCGTGATGCTTTGAACTACACTTCACAAGTCGCTTTTGATGCGGGCAAAACCAGTAATGGTGCTAAGTTGCAGAAGGCTGTCTACAATGAATTGCGAGTTCGATTTGGGCTTGGAGCGCAAATGGCGTGTAATGTACCTAGACAAGTATCTGGAACCTATAAAACCCTCTGGACTAAGGTAAAACAATCTAACGATGCTATTGCCAAGGGCTACACCAAGAAACGATACGAAGGGCTAGACAAAGCCCCTAAATATATTTCTCGAACTTGTACCCTAAACTACCAGAGAGACTATTCTTTTAAGACCGAACGACAGGTGAGTATTCTCACCCTTAAAGGCCGGATCGTAGTGACCTATGATGGATACAATAAACATCTAGATTTGATTGCTAATGGTGCAAGGATTGGAGCGGCTAAAATTGTCTATCAGCGTTCTTCTAAGACCTACTATCTAATGGTAAGTGTTGAAGTAGAAATACCGGAGATTGACCCAACAAAAATAACTAGAGTTTCTGGTGTTGATGTGGGTATGCGCTACCTTGCTGTAGAAACAGACTTAAAAAACAAGTCTAAATTCTATTCGGGCAAGCAAGCTAGACATAAAGCCAATCGCTATCACAAAGCAAGACAGACTCTTCAGCGTAAAGACACTCCTTCGGCAAAGCGCAGACTAATTGCTTTGTCGGGAAGAGAGAGACGGTTTATCGTTGATGTGAACCACCAAATCAGTAAAGAAATCGCCAAACCTAATAGCCTAATTGGACTAGAAAACTTGACCGGAATACGGGATAGGACTAGAACCAAATCTGGTAAAAAGGCTAGTAAAAAACAGCGTAGAGCTAATAGAAACAAGGCTAAATGGTCATTTGCCGAACTGCATGGCTATATCGACTACAAGTCTAATCTAAATGGCTCTCTAGCTACTAAAGTACCTGCCCATTACACATCTAAGAGTTGTCCCAAGTGTGGGCATACCTCGGATGTTAATAGACCAAATAAAGGACTATTGTTTCGCTGTGAATGCTGCGAACATGAGTTACATGCTGATTTGGTTGGTGCGCGAAATGTTGCAATGAGAACGCTGCTAGTTCGGCAAGACTGGACTAGTACGGGGAGCTTGTCAGCATCCCCCAATGTGTCGAGGGATGAAACCAAAGCTGAAATCCTACAAAGATTCTCAGAATTGCGGTGGACTTCAGATACAAGCCCCCCACGCTCTGCGGTACTCCGAGAGCGTGGGGAGTAGTTGACTTCCATGTCTTACGAACCGCTACACCACAAGTATCGCCCAAAGAGTTTTGCTGAACTAGTGGGTCAAGAGGCGATCGCCTCCACTCTCACTAACGCCATTCGTACAGCTAAAATAGCCCCAGCATATTTATTTACTGGTCCTAGAGGTACAGGGAAAACTTCTAGTGCCAGAATTCTTGCCAAATCCCTCAATTGTCTTAATAGTGACAAACCCACAGCAGAACCTTGCGGGGTCTGCGATGTATGTAAGGGCATCACTAAAGGCTATTCTCTAGATGTAATTGAAATTGATGCCGCCAGTAATACTGGTGTCGATAATATCCGCGAACTTATTGAAAAGGCACAGTTTGCCCGCTATAAGGTTTATGTCATTGATGAGTGTTTAACAGGAGACTCTCTAGTTTTAACCAGTGAAGGTCTTGTTAGGATTGATGACTCTAACATTCAGGGTAAAAAGGTTCTCAGTTACAATGATGCAAATCGAAAGTGGGAATTCCAAAAAGTTGTCAGATGGTTAGACCAGGGAGAACGTCAGACTCTGGTTATCAAGACAACAAACCAAGAAATCAGATGTACGGGTAATCATTTAATCAGGACAGTTGACGGATGGATACCAGCAAAACACCTGAAAAAAGGAGCGAAGATACTATCCCCTGCGAGTGTGGATGCGGCACCCTCATTTGGCTTACAAAAACGGGTTATCCAACAAAAACAAAGTTTTACACAAGGAGTAGCACAGGTAAGACATACCACTACATATGGATGGGAGCGAACACCAGTAGAAAATGGTTGGCAGACCTCAAAAAATATTCCATACCCGCAATGGACTACAAGTTTGGAAACGGTCGAATCTGTTCACCTCGCTGGAGTTGAGCAAGTTTATGATATTGAAGTTGAGCATAATCACAACTTTGTGGCTAACGGTCTGTTAGTTCATAATTGTCACATGCTCAGTAATGCGGCATTTAATTCGCTACTAAAGACCCTAGAAGAACCACCGAGGCACGTTGTCTTTGTCTTAGCGACAACAGACCCGCAAAGAGTTTTACCAACGATTATTTCTCGCTGTCAAAGGTTTGATTTTAGGCGAATTCAAGTAGAGCCGATGGTGAAGCATTTGAAAGCGATCGCCAGCCAAGAAAATATCAATATTTCTGGAGACGCTGTAAAATTAGTTGCCCAAATTGCTCAAGGTGGATTGCGTGATGCAGAAAGTTTGCTCGACCAATTAGCACTATTATCGGGTGAAGTGACACCAGAACGAGTTTGGGATTTAGTCGGTTCGGTAAGCGAACAAGATTTGCTGGTATTGGTGAACGCGATCGCTGACAATAATGCTGAAGCTGTTCTTGACAACACCCGCAAAGTCCTTGACCGTGGTCGCGAACCTTTAACTATTCTTCAGAATCTTGCTGCCTTCTACCGCGATTTACTCATCGCTAAAACTGCGCCCAAACGCCAAGATTTAGTTACTTGTACAGACCAAACTTGGAAAGCGATCGTTGAATTTGCCCAAAAGTTGGACATAACTACAATTTTGGCAGGACAGCAACACCTGCGAACCGCTGAAGTGCAAATCAAAAACACTACTCAGCCCCGTTTGTGGTTAGAAGTAACATTGCTAGGCTTATTACCCAGCGCGAACACTCAGCCCCCAGCCCCTAGCCTAGCACCCATAACGACCCCAACAGCATCACCAAGCAATCATCATCCCTCATCTCCCGCACCTCCCTCATCTCCCGCACCTCCCTCATCTCCCGCACCTCCCTCATCTCCCGCACCTCCCTCA
>CASBQA010000122.1 GCA_949127635.1 Nostocales cyanobacterium PMM_0069
AAAATTAGCTTTACTATAGAATTCTCACCCGATGAACCCGAAATAACTGAACCTGAGTCACCACTTGATGACATCCGTCGTATGATAAACGAGGTAAAATCATAAGTAAATGATATATAGCAATCCGAAATCATTGCTGAAAGTTAGAACCCCGACTTATTTAAGAAGTCGGGGATCTGGAGTAGTCCTATAATTATATTCTGAAGGCTAAAAACAATTAAAACCAAATATCGCATCTACGCTAAAAAGAATGACAAATAATGTTGTTGATAGAATCTACCGCTTTAACAAAGGACGTGACTCAGAATTACTTAAATTAAAGTATAAGTTAATGCGTTCTGATGTTTTTACTTTTTATCGCGGTACTTGTCATCTATTTTATGAAGACTTTCCTAAAAAATCACCTTTAAATACAGCACCATTAGTATGGATTTGTGGTGATTTACATTTAGAAAATTATGGAACTTATAAAGGTAATAATCGATTAGTTTACTTTGATATGAATGATTTTGATGAAGCGGTTCTCGCTCCTTGCACTTGGGATGTGGTAAGATTTTTGACTAGTGTTATAGTTGGTTCTAAGACTTTAGGTGTCAATGAATCAGAAGCATTACATTTATGCAATGTCTTTCTCGATACTTACAGCAATACTTTAGCTAAGGGACACTCTAGGAGTGTAGAGAAAGAAACTGCAAAAGGATTAGTTAAAGACTTATTAACAAGCTTGCAAAAACGCGATCGCAAAAAGTTTTTGCAACAACATACGAAGGAAAAGAAAGATAAGCGCCGCTTAATTATTGACGATAAACATATCACAGAAGCAACAGAAGCACAACAGCAAAAAGTTAAAGAATTACTTACAGTTTGGAAACATGCGACGCAACAAGACTCTGATTTTTTCAAAGTGCTTGATGTGCAACAGCGAATAGCGGGAACGGGTAGTTTAGGGTTAGAACGTTATGCAATTTTAATTGAAGGTAAAGGTTCTCCTGACTCTAACTATCTGTTAGATTTAAAGCTAGCGGTAAAAAGTTCATTGCAGTCTTATATAACAGTTTCTCAGCCCCAATGGGACAGTCAAGCCGAACGGATTGTAACTATTCAACAACGGGTACAAGGAACACCACCTGCGTTACTGGGGGTGATAGTTGATGGTGAACAATTTTATGTGTTGCGGGAGTTGCAGCCAACTCAAGATAGAGTAAATTTACAAGCTTGGCATGGGAAATTGGCGCTTTTAGACGGATTGATACACACAATGGGTGAAGTGACAGCTTGGGATCAATTACGTAGTTGTGGTAGACAAAGTTCAGCGATCGCTGATGATTTAATTCAGTTTGCTCATGCTTCTGATTGGCGCAATCTTATCATTAATTATGCACGCAGTTACGCTGTTCAAATAGAAACAGATTATCATGAATTTTCTCAAAAATCATGAGTAAAACTCCTCGCATTCGCATCCCCCCAGAGGTAAGAAAATACGTATTTCAACGCGACAAATATCAATGTCAAAGTTGTGGTAAAGCAAACGACGAAACTAATCTCACAATTGACCATATCATCCCCCTTGCCCGTGGTGGTAAAAATGACATCAGTAACTTACAAACCCTCTGCTTTACCTGCAACGTTCAAAAAACAGATAAAACTGATCATCGCTTTCGGCGATATTTCGATTTATAAGGTAATATTGACTGTTAGTTTCTTAGGAATATGTCTAAAAACCTTAACAGTAACTCCCAAAAAGTTTCCAAAGTTACAACTTTTTTCTTTTGCTTTTTTGCAGTTATAGCTGTTTTAATAACAGCTTTTCCCAAGCTCTACGAGATAAAAACAAAAGCCGGGATTGATTTAGCACCAGGAATACATGCCGGCACTGTTTTTGAAAAATACAGCCACGGACTCTTCAAATGTGAGTGGCTTTATCCTTACCATTGCGATCGCAAAGCTTCTTCAAAAAGTATTCACCGTCACATTTAACTAGGGGAAGTGGAGGAGTGGGGGGAGACAAGGAAGCAAATTCTATCTTATCTCCCTCTTGCCTTTGCGCCTCTGCGCCTTTGCGTGAGATTATCCTAATTGACTCAACCAAAGACTAACATCAACAGCTAACTTTTGTCCCAACTTCAACAAATGCCGACACTGATTAGTATCTTTCTCACTAGCCAGCGTAGCCGCACAATGCGGTAATATTTGACTGTGCAAACAGCTAAAGTATAATTCCTGGGATCGCTCCAGACAAATACCGATATTCATGTAATAGCCGATATCTATCAAGCTTTCCAAGCGTTGGATATCTGCATCGAATGTGCCGTTGGGATCGTGCAATAATTGCCAAAGCGATCGCAAAATCAATTGCTCTAACATCACCTTGCCGTCATGGATATTCAACTGACAATGCAGTTGTTTGGCTTCTTTGGCGATCGCCTCCAATTCTACTAGATAATTCGCACTTTCTTCGGGATCGGCGATGTCTTGCTCAAGCGATCGCAATGTCAACATACACCGATGCCCTAACGCAATCTCTGCTGCCACTTGCAACTCTTGCGGTACTTCCAATTGATCCCGGTGGAATGCCATCATCACTCCGTAATTATCCCGGTACGCTTGAGTATAAAGTTCATTTAAGCGTGACAGTGTTTCCTGACTCAACAACCGCATAATTCGATGGCGTTCCTCAGCGAATAAATTCTGCAAGCTGAAAGGTTCCTCCCCAAACAACTGCATCATCGCCAAAATAATATGCGCCGCACTCGCTTCTTCCAGCGCTCCAAACAGCTTTTCTTTTAACTGGCTGTAACTAAGTCTGCCCTCAAAAGGTTGAATGCAGCAATGAAAATCCCAGCCTCCCAAATGCAACACAGCAAAAACTAAATGTTCGCTTTCCCAAGTAATTTCTGACACCAGCTTTATTTGTCCCATCGCCAAAGTTAGCGATCCCAGGCGTTGCATTTGGTAATCTAGCTCATTTGCCGTGTAGCAATAAACCCGCTTTTGGTGAGGATGAGGAAGTTTGCAGGAAGAATTATGGGTTTCTGTCGGTTTGCGATCGCCATTCCCAAATAATGAAGTAATGGCGTAATGTGCCGCTACTTGCTTAAAGCCGATTTGCGCCGTTAGCACCAATTGGCGATAAATTTCGCCACCATGTTTGAATGTCTCAACATTACTGGGGGCTAAACCAAGGCGTTTGACAAAATCTTTTTCTAACTGCACCCCTGACACATCTCCCGCCAATTCCATCGCCCGCGCCGCATAGCGCATAATTTGCGTTCCCTCTGGGCGGGAAATTTCTTCAAAAAACCAACCGCAACTAGTAAACATCAGCATTGCATGACGCTGCATTTCTAAAAGTCGCAATGCCTCTACTTGTTCGGCGGCTGTTAGTTTGTGGGTTTGATGGCGGCTGAGAAATCTGTTAATATTTGCCGGAGAGCGATCGCGCATCACCTCAATATATTCATTTCTCGCTTGCCAGGGATCGTCGAAAAGCTGTCTGCCATATTCTTCATACACCTCAACTAAATTATCCCGCAGCCAATTTAAAGCATCTCGCAACGGACGCCGCCATTTTTGATGCCAAACTCCACCTTCACCACCACAACCGCAATCATCTTGCCATCTATCGACACCGTGGGCGCAACTCCATGCCGTGATTGGCTTTAATTCGACTTCCCAAGTCGGCGCTTCTAAACTGAGATAGTGGGCAAAGTTCGTTACCGTCCAACCTTGCCGAGGAAATTCTTCGATAAAGGCGTAAGCTAAAGTTTTCTCAGTTCCTTTCTTGTGATGTCCAAAGGTTTCCCCATCCGTCGCTACAGAAATTAACTGTGCAGGACGATGATCCCCGCGCACCGCTGAACCGATGCGTGCTGTAAAGCGACTGGAATTGTAAACTACATCACTAAAACCCATATCCCGCGAAATCGGACCATCGTAGAAAAAGATATCTATATATGGAGGAAATTGGGGATCGCCATTTCCCAGTCCCTCGTCCCTAGTCCCTAGTCCCCAATCCCCTTTCAAATAACAACGATATGGACGGGTAGAATCAATTTGAGCACCGCCAACTTCATACCATTCTGAGTGCGGATTTTCGTTATTTGGTAGGGGACGACAACGTTGTGCTTGAGAAGGTGCCAGGACAATAAAACGAATGCCTTCAGCAACTAAAGCTTCTAAAGTTGCGTAATCTACGGCAGCTTCTGCTAGCCACATACCTTCGGGATCGCGTCCAAAGCGGGATCGGAAGTCTTCTTTACCCCAGCGGATTTGGGTTTGTTTGTCGCGATCGTTCGCCAGAGGCATGATGATGTGATTGTATACTTGGGCGATCGCATTCCCGTGACCGTTTAGGCGATCGCAACTTAAACGATCCGCTTCTAAAATCCGTTGATAAACCTCCACATCATGGCGTTCTAGCCACGACATCAACGTAGGTCCAATATTAAAGCTGAAATACTCGTAATTATTTACGATCCCCACCACTTCATCTCGGTTGTTTAACACCCTAGCAAAGGCATTTGGGCGGTAACATTCCCAATGAATCCGTTCATTCCAATTATGGAAAGGTGCCGCACCAGGTTGGCGTTCAATCGCATCCAAATAAGGGTTTTCCCGTGGTGGTTGGTAAAAATGACCGTGTACAGCTACGTAAACACCGCTAGCCGTTCTCAATGGATCGGGTTGCTGGGTGTATGCAGTACCTTGGTTTGACATCGATGATGAGCCAGTACTAGCTGGCATTTCAGCAGCTGAAGTCATGTATCTTTATCCTAAATCACTAAAAATTACAATTGTGCGATCGAATATCTATGCAAAAATAGATACCGCGTAATCTTCACTTTGGGAGGTATAAACAATTATGAGAAAACTTGCTAATTTTTGACATCTTTCTTTAGTCTTGCGGGTCATCTGCTTTCTCAAATTTCAGCCGAACCCCAGGCATCAATGAATTATCCATTGTCAAAAGCCTTAATTAACGGGTTATTTGGTTTACAGCCCGAAAAAACTTAATTGTCTTTTAATATATTAAACCCCATTCGTGGTGTAGTCTTCTGGCTTAAATTGATAGATTTATAACGAAAGATTGCGAAAGCTTCACAAATCGCTATTTAATTTTACATATTTAGCCAAAAAGTGCAAGCAAACAGTAAAATCTCTGAGCCGTTCTACTACAGAGTAGAGAGTATCCTAGAGTCTAGTCTTTGGAAGTGCTGAGTGAAAGTGGATGGTGGTCAGTGGTTAGTGGATAGTGGATAGTGGTCAGTGGTTAGTGGTATTTTGACAACCATCAACTATCAACCATCAACTATCAACCATCAACCATCAACTAACAACTTTCAATTCCTATCCTCGATTTCCGGATAACCCAGCACTCCTTTATGATTGATCCCCTTGAATTTAGGTAAAAAATGTCTGTTAAAAACATTCTCTTTCTCGTTCTGTTGTTGTTTATCCCTGTTTCTTTAGCAGCCCAATTTCTGAAGTGGGGAGAGTTGATAGTTTTTATCACCGCTGCACTAGCGATTTTGCCCTTAGCAGCTTGGATGGGTACGGCTACAGAAGAAATTGCTGTGGTAGTTGGTCCAAGCTTAGGAGGATTATTAAACGCCACCTTCGGTAACGCTACAGAATTGATCATTGCCCTAATTGCTCTGAAAGCTGGGCTGCTGGATGTAGTCAAAGCCAGTATAACCGGCTCGATTATGAGTAACTTACTACTTGTGATGGGTTTTTCTATGCTTTTGGGAGGTCTTCGCTACAAAGAACAGACATTTCAGCCAGTTGTAGCGCGGGTAAATGCAGCTTCTATGAATTTGGCAGTGATTGCGATGTTGCTGCCAACAGCCATGAACGTAACTTCTGTTGGCATTAGTCAACAAACCATAGAAAATTTTTCGCTTGCGGTGGCAATAGTATTAATCGTGGTTTACGCTTTAACACTGCTATTTTCAATGAAAACCCACGCTTATCTTTATGAAGTGGGTTTAGTCGAGTCAGAGGAAATTCATACCAAGCCGAATATTTGGTTGTGGGTTGGAGTGCTGTTAGCGTGTACTCTTTTAGTGGCGCTTGAGTCAGAAATGCTGGTAGATTCTTTAGAAGTAGCCACATCGCAGCTTGGTTTGACGGCACTGTTTACGGGGGTGATTTTGGTTCCTATCGTTGGTAACGCCGCTGAACATGCTACCGCAGTTACTGTAGCTATGAAAGATAAGATGGATCTTTCCGTTTCCGTGGCTGTGGGATCGAGTATGCAGATTGCTTTATTTGTCGCTCCTGTTTTAGTGATAGCAGGACGAGTATTCGGTCAGCCGATGGATTTAAATTTTAATCCCTTTGAATTAGTGGCTGTGGCTGTATCGGTGTTAATTGCAAATTCTATTAGTTCTGATGGGAAATCCAATTGGCTAGAAGGCATATTGCTATTAGCCGCTTATACAGTGTTGGGGTTCGCTTTTTACTTTCATCCAGTTATAGATGTCATGGGTTAGTTTTGACGTCAATTCCCTAGGGGGAAATTAAAAATTACTACCCTACAAAAAATTAGTTAAATATCAAAAGCGATGTCTTCAGACATCGCTTTTTGTTTTAATAGTACTCTCTCATTGCGACGTTCGGTCCGCGCCTGGTGACAGGAGAAGGAAGCAATCTCATGGACTCTGACATACCACAAGAAAATGCAACTTGGTATGACTACTTTAATTTTCAGTTAAAAAAGACCAAGCAGAAAGATGACACTCAAGCCACAGAAGGCAAGCAAGGAGATAATAACTATGTTGCCTATGCTGTGTTCAGATGTTGTTTTTTGTATATTTACAGCCATATGAATCAACCTCATTTATACGAGTTAATGCTGAAATTATAAACACATTGAATCGGGCTTTTTCTAGTTAACGTCCAAAAGTTGATTTTAATTGATTTAAATTAAACTTTTGGGTATATTTGCTTGCAAGAAAATTAATTTTTGTTTCCTGATAAAAATTAATATTTTTCTCATAAATACTGTGGATGCTTGAAAATAGCTTTTCTGCACCAAGTATGAAACTAAGCATTAATACTCATAAATTCAACTGTTAAAATTTAGTTGAGCCTAAAATTAACAATGCTTGTTAATCAATAACAAATAAGCTTGCACCCATTGTGGCAAGCACGTTATAAATCTAACTTGATAATTGTTAAAAGTAATAACAAAAAGCATCTCCCAAAATAGCCCTTGGGTTAGTTGACACTGAAAAAATTTTTACTGTCAATGAAAAAATCTCAAATTGTACGTCTTTAGTTAGAGGTAAATTTGTTCAGCAATAAGATATGCGTAGAAAGGAGATGAAATTGATGGTTAAACAGAACCGATCAAAGTAAAAAGGAAAAATCTGCTTTTTTTTGCCTTTATGTTGCTTTATTTAACCTTTTATACCATTTCTCTATGAAGATGCGCCTAATTTAGCCCACGAAGGTGGGCTTCGTTCGTTTAGCCCCAGGCTTCCAGCCTGAGGGCGTTATGTGCAGCCTCACATAGAATTGGTATAGGTATTATCCAGTCAAAAGCTAAAATCAAAAATCGATAAGTGGGGTTCTCATGTCTGATTTGATTAATGCAGTCCTGAACAGTGAAGAAAAAACCGATTTGCGTTCGTTTATTAGCGAGTTACGCAGTCAAGAAAAGAGCTACTTGTTACGAAACGACATCCTGAATGTGTACAGTGAATTTTGTTCTAAACACCAGAAAGAGCAGCATCTTTCGCTTTTAGGCAAACTAATTTACTATACTCAAGAAATTATTCAGGATAATACAAATCTTTGTTTCATTTTCCGCCCAAAAATAGCCAGTCAAGAAGTTTATCGGCTGACGGAAGACTTGAGTGTGGAATCTATATCGGTGGACGAACTATTGGATCTACGCGATCGCCTAGTAAACCGATATCATCCCCAAGAAGGCGACCTGCTAGAATTGGATTTCGGTCCGTTTTACGACTATACCCCGACAATTCGCGACCCGAAAAATATTGGCAAAGGAGTACAGTACCTCAACCGTTATCTCTCCAGCAAGTTGTTCCAAGACTCGAAGGAATGGCTAGAAGGCTTGTTTAATTTCTTGCGTTTGCACCATTACAACGGCATCCAACTGCTGATCAATAACAACATTCAAACAGAGCCGCAACTTTCCGAACAAGTTAAGAAAGCCATCGGATTTGTAAGCGATCGCCCAACTGATGAACCCTACGAAGAATTCCGGTTTCAATTGCAAATGATGGGCTTTGAACCCGGTTGGGGTAACACCGCTTCTCGTGTCCGCGAAACTCTAGAAATTCTCGATGAATTAATCGACTCTCCCGATCCCCAAACTCTAGAAGCCTTTATCTCTCGCATCCCGATGATTTTTAAAATCGTCTTGGTGTCCGCTCACGGTTGGTTTGGACAAGAAGGAGTTTTAGGACGTCCCGATACCGGTGGTCAGGTAGTTTACGTCCTCGACCAAGCAAAAAATCTTGAACAGCAGTTACAAGAAGATGCCATTTTAGCTGGATTAGAAAAACTGAATGTCCAGCCAAAAGTAATTATCCTCACCCGCTTAATACCCAACAGTGATGGCACTCTTTGTAACCAACGTTTAGAAAAAGTTTATGGCACAGAAAATGCCTGGATTTTACGCGTACCTCTGCGGGAATTTAATCCCAAAATGACGCAAAACTGGATTTCTAGATTTGAGTTTTGGCCCTATCTAGAAACTTTCGCCATTGATTCGGAAAAAGAATTGTTAGCAGAATTTCAAGGTAGACCTGACTTAATTGTGGGTAACTATACTGATGGAAATTTAGTGGCGTTTCTCCTAGCGCGGCGTCTGAAAGTAACACAGTGTAATATTGCCCACGCTTTAGAAAAATCCAAATATTTATTTAGTAATTTGTACTGGCAAGATTTAGAGGATAAATATCATTTTTCCTTGCAATTTACTGCTGATTTAATTGCAATGAATGCTGCTAACTTCATCATCAGCAGCACCTATCAAGAAATTGTCGGTACGCCCGATAGTGTCGGACAATATGAATCTTACAAATGCTTCACCATGCCAGATTTATATCATGTGGTGAACGGAATTGAATTATTTAGTCCCAAATTTAATGTAGTACCACCGGGAGTAAATGAGAATGCCTATTTCCCCTACACGCGTCATGAAGACCGTGTAGAGAGCGATCGCCTGAAAATTGAAGAAATGCTCTTTACCTTAGACGACTCCTCACAGATATTTGGCACACTCGACGATCCTAACAAGCGTCCGCTGTTCTCAATGGCTCGTCTCGACCGCATTAAGAACATCACAGGTTTAGCCGAATGCTTTGGTAAAAGTCCAGAATTGCAAGAGCATTTCAACTTAATTTTAATCGCCGGTAAGTTGCGAGTTGAAGAATCAGGCGACAACGAAGAACGCGACGAAATTATCAAACTCTACAACATCATCAACCAATACAATCTTCATGGTAAGATTCGCTGGTTAGGTGTGCGCTTGTCTAAAGGTCAATCTGGTGAAGTTTACCGAGTAATTGCCGACCATCAAGGTGTTTTTGTCCAACCGGCTTTATTTGAAGCTTTCGGTTTAACTATTTTGGAAGCGATGATTTCCGGATTGCCAACTTTTGCAACTCAGTTTGGTGGTCCTTTGGAAATTATCCAAAATAAAGTTAATGGCTTTTATATTAATCCCACAAATTTAGAAGAGACAGCCGAGAGAATTATCGAATTTGTGCTGAAGTGCGAGCAAAATCCGAACTATTGGAGTGAAATTTCCCAACAAGCTATTAACCGAGTTTATACAACTTACACCTGGAAAATTCACACTACCAAACTGCTATCATTAGCACGAATTTATGGCTTCTGGAACTTTAACTCTAAGGAAAATAGGGAAGATTTGTTGCGCTACATTGAGACTTTGTTCTATTTGATTTACAAGCCAAGAGCGCAACAAATTTTAGAACAGCATAAGTATCGGTAGAGACGTTCCGGCGGAACGTCTGTACGAGAGTTAGGTAGAGACGTTCCGCCGGAACGTCTGTACTAGGGTCAATGGTCAATGGTCATTAATATAGTTAATCTTTTCTCCCTAAACTCTGGACTCTTTGACTCTTGACTATTTACTTAACTCCCGCCAAGTTATAGAACCAACAACTCCATCCACATCTAAATTGCGCCGATTTTGAAAAGCTTTGACAGCACTTTCTGTCAGGGCACCAAAAACTCCATCAACTCGAACCGCATAGCCGTTAGATAATAACACGCGTTGCAAAACTTTGACAGAAACACCTGAGCTACCAAAACCGAGAGTTGGCAAATTTTGGTTAGTAAATTTTAGTTTTTGCTTTGGCGATTCTCCTTCTCCTCGCGGAGACGCTGCGCGAATGTAGACACTTCTCTTCTCCTGTCGGAGACGCTGCGCGAACGAGAGGCTCCGCCAACGCGATCGCGCAATAACTAACTCATCACTACTTTGTTCATCTTCTTTTAGAATCAGAGAGTTCACAGCAGCCACAACTGAAATTTTCCCCAGCGTCCAGCCTTCTACAGCGGTGTCGTTTCCTACATGAGAAAATTTAGATTGTATGGACTTAATTTTTCTCGCCGACTTACTTAGTATCTTTTGCTGGTGTTTATTCAGCGGTGAGTGGGCGAGTTGGAGATTACCATATAGCTGTATGAATTCAGGCGGGGTGATTTCAGTAGCGGCAACGACATCATTTGAGCGCTCCTCCGTTGACTGCTGCACCGGCTTGTCTGACTGAAATGGTGGCTGTACGGGTAACTTGGGCAAAGACGGTTGTCCTGTTGTTAAGACACCAGTCATCAGCAGACCAATATGACTCATCGTATTTCATTTTACTAACACCCATATTTCCCTTGACAGACAAAATAGCTATTCCTCAGGAATAATGCGTAGCTATAAGTTAAAAAAATGTAATTATTTTGGCGATAAAATCATTTATGAAGTATTTGTACTTGTAATATCTGGTTCAGAAAAATGTGGGATAGACGGATAAGTCGATTATTCACACACAAGTCTCGTCTAGAAAGTCTCATTTCCTTTTATCCCTAAATCTCTAAACTCGTCACTTTTGTCTAATAAGTCGATTATTAAACTTTGTGCAATTTTATCTGCTCTTGGCAAAATAATTCTGTCAAACCTATTACCCATTAATAAGCTTGAGAGCATAAAAATCGCGCTTTGCAGCGATCGCACAAATAAGTATCCAGTTGAAAAGCTTGTAAAATAAGCTTTCCTCCCTTTTTCCTCCATGCACTACGGGTGGTAGCTCAGGAAAATTTTTATCATAAATAAAGTACTATGAATAAACTTTAAGTTTTAATCATAAAATAAATAATTGTGTTTTAATTTTGTTATAAAACACAACACATCCTAATTCTTAACCTCTTATTTGATTGATGGGTTCATAACTTTGATGCGTGAATTGTTAACTAACTTGTCAACTCACGCCAAGTCCTAGAACCGACTACTCCATCCGCAGTTAAGTTGTGCTGACTTTGAAAGGCTTTGACGGCTGTTTCTGTTAATGCACCAAAATTTCCATCAAGTCGAACAGGATAGCCATTCTGTAATAACAGCCGCTGTAAGACTTTTACAGAGTCACCAGAGTCACCAAAATTCAGAGTTGGTAAACTGCGAATGGCAGCAGCTTGCAATTTCAAAGGTTGTGGTTGATCGGCGGAATTTTCCATGTCCAGAATCCTTTATCAAACTGTTTCTCCTTCACTCTAGTACTTTAACCAATTCCCGAAACAGTAACTTTGCAGCTTTAGCGGAGATGCGCGATCGCACCAATCGAACCGGACGACCGGCAGCTTTCTCAGCATCTAACTGAGCACCCAGCGCGGCACCAATCTCATTATCAAGGCGGCAGCGCTTAACCTCAATGCGGGTAAAAACCCATTGCCAGAAGGCGATACGGCACAAATCGGAACCGCCAACAATCTTGATTTTACTTTTATCGCCTGATGCTTCTAGGGACGGCGCAAGCCCTAGAGACTTCTGGAATCGACGTAGTGATAAGTGGTGTTTAGTAGGCTTTCCCGACTTTCGACCCTTCATGATTTTTATCTCTGGCTTGCCATCGACACCGAAGTAATTTTCAATCGGGTAAATCTGTGAAAGGATGATTGCTTCTAGTCTCACGCCAAAACCAAAGTGCTTAAAAGCTAATCGGTAAAGAGTAAATTTTGGATCGCCGAGAAGCTGGTGCAATTCCACCTCAATGCTGTGTTCCTCCCGCTGCAAGTCACACAAACGTCTGGCGTGGTGACGAACTGTGGATGTAATGCCCAATCCCACAGAGCGATCTAATAAACCTTCATTCCAAAAGCCCTAAGTTACTGCACGGTTTTACAGGCGAATGATTTGGACTCGATCCGCGACGGTGGATGTCTCCACCGTTTCGACTACTGGGTTTATGTAGCCTCATCAGGCGGGTGTGTCACCCCTGTAATAGCCCTAGATATTAAATCAAGGTGGTCAACAATCTCGTCATAGTCTGGGTCGTCTTCACCACATTCCCAAGTCTCGCCGCACGATTCACATCTGTAAAATCCGAATTCTGCATAAAGTCGAATAGCTTGGGGTTTTTGCGAACAGTACGCTTAAAAGCCCGCTTAAAACTTTTATCCCAAACTACAGTTTTCATTCTTCATCTTCTGCCAATAAATCAGCTTTCAGGTCAGTAAACGAGCCTCGCTTTGCTGTACCTGATCGCAGTGCTGTTAATGTCTCTGTAGCATTTTTGGCAATTTCCAGACGCCGTTTTTCAATGCGCCTTTTTTGAATCAGATCAATTAACAAGTTTTGTTCTTCTTCCGATAGTTCCTCAACATATTCAATTACAGTTTGCAAAGATACAAGTTTAGTCATTTTTATGTTGCTCCAACTACTGCAATAATTATAATTTGATTTTTTCTGCCTTAAACTGTCTGTCTTGTATCATGTTCAATACTTCCCCAGGTTTCAGGTAGAGGGTTGACCCACGAAATAGGCACAGAAACAACATCTAGAGTTTCACCGTCTTTAAAGATTTCTAAAATATATCCTGGCTCTTGCTGAGTTTTAGTAGGACGTAGATGATCTAATACAACCCCCCTATTGCCAGCTTTTATAGGGCTGTTGGGAACATCCTGCTTCAGTTCTACCCACTGAAATAAACTAGCTGTTGTCATCGTTTAATTCTCTTGTGATTTATCAG
The DNA here is from genome assembly GCA_949127635.1 of Nostocales cyanobacterium PMM_0069. Classification (GTDB taxonomy): domain Bacteria; phylum Cyanobacteriota; class Cyanobacteriia; order Cyanobacteriales; family Nostocaceae; genus Hassallia. Next base: position 13,239 of record CASBQA010000122.1, read on the forward strand.
GATATAGTGTTATAAATCTAACAAATTCTGTTTCTTGATCTTGTTGCCAGATAGTAATTACCTTAATTAATCGACCATTAGCCCCAGACCACTCGCTTTTAACCTCAAACTGAGTCCCCCAATCACTAGGGGTGACTTTTGCAATTTCAGAACCTTCTACAGCACTTATTATATCGTTCTTAAGAAGTTCCCAGTTGTCAAGATTATATCCTGCTAAAGCTAGATATCTTGATTTATCATTTTTAGGTTGATAAACAAGTAGGTATTTAGTTATTTTTTCATCTTGAATTACTAAACCTGATGGCATTTTCATTAGTGTTATTTATAACCAATTTATTATTTTTAATTTAGCAACTAAAAATAGAAAATTGCCGTCAAGCTAACGTGAGTTCCATAGCTGTCAATAGTAAAAAATTAAGGGTGAGAAATATATCTAACTCCTCACCCATTAATAGTTTCAGTTGATTGCTAACTTACGCTCCGACGGATTCTTTCGCAGCGTACAGGACTTCGACGTTGATATCTTTAAAACCCCGATCGCGTGCAAATTTCTCGGTATTTCGCTTCACTTTACCACGAACAAAACCCGGAATCTTATTCAATTCTGCCAAACCATCTTTCGTCCAGTTCAAGTCAGAACCAGCAGAAATTCCTTTGGTAATCACTTCTTTGGTATCATGACCGCCGAAAATTTCTAATAGATGATCTTCCATTCCCAAAGTAAAGGAATTATATACCAAATCTGCAATTTGATTTGTTCCTTCGTAACCCATGAATGGTTTGTAACCAAGGGGGAAGTTTTGAATGTGGATCGGTGCTGCAATTACACCACAGGGAATATCCAAACGTTTACCAACGTGACGTTCCATTTGGGTACCAAAAATGGCTGAAGGTTCAACGCGGGCGATCGCATCTCCAATTGCACCATGATCTTCTGTAATCAGCACTTCATCGCAATACTCGCTTACCTGTTCGCGGAACCAGTCAGCATCGTATTTGCAGTAGGTTCCCGCCCATACTACATGAATTCCCATCTCCCGCGCCAAAATCTTGGTCATCGCCGCAGCGTGAGTATTATCGCCAAATACTACTGCTTTTTTCCCGGTCAAGTTCTGACAGTCAATCGAACGAGAGAACCATGCAGCCTGGGATACATGCAACGTTTGCTCGTTAATAAACTCTTCGTAATCAACTTCAGCACCTTGGGCGTTTATCACCTGCTGAATTTTACGGATACATCTAGCAGTTTCTACTACACCCATTGGGGTAATATCTACGCAAGGTATGCCAAATTCAGCTTCCAGATAACTAGTCGCCATTAAACCGAGTTCGCGGTAAGGTGCGAGGTTAAACCAGGCGCGGGGCATCTTCTTAATATCATAAACCGAAGCGCCTTCGGGAATGACGGTATTTACCTCAATTCCCAAGTCAGCCATCAAGCGCTTAAGTTCGGTGCAGTCGTGCTGGTTGTGGAAACCAAGGGTAGAACCACCGATGATGTTAACTGAGGGTTTTTCGGTTTTACTTTCTGGTAGTTCGCCTTTTTTACGAGCTTTTTCAATGTAATATTGGACGATTTGTTGCAAAGTGCGATCGGCAGCTTGGAGTTCGTTGAAGCGGTAGTGATTCACATCCGCTAGCATGACATCCCCTTTTGCTTCTAACTGCGCTCGTTCCACAAAGTTGTGCAAATCTTCTTGGAGAATACTAGAGGTGCAAGTAGGAGTTAACACAATCAAATCGGGGTGTTCTTCAGCGTCTTTGCGGGTGATGTTATCTACGACTTTTTCTTGGGAACCCCGCGCTAAAACGTTGCGATCTACGACGCTGGTTGTCACCGGGGTGAAGTTCCGTTCGCGCTCTAGCATGGAACGCATTACGTTAAAATAGTCATCGCCGAGTGGAGCGTGCATGATCGCATGAACGTTTTTAAAAGAACTGGCAACCCGCAGTGTGCCTATGTGAGCGGGACCAGCGTACATCCAGTAAGCCAATTTCATGACTGTGTTCTCCCTTTAATTTAAACCGACACGGACAATAAGTGCTTGATTATTAAATCGTTTCTGATTCTCTCAAATGTTGCAGTTCTTAGGGAATAGACGCTCACAGGACTTTACACTTAAGTGCGATCGCTCAAACCTGGTTACTCATTGGCATTGAGCCTAATATTTAAACAACATTTGTGTTGTCAAAGTTATATAAATCTTAATGTCTAAAAATCTCACCGCATTTATTCTTCACGCTTCAGGGTGCGGTGTTGTGTGTAGAAAGTAGGCGCACGCAGGCTTTAATAGTTTATATTAGGTCGCGCAGGCGACCTTTGTTTGTTTAGCCGCGACTTTAGTCGTTAGGCATTTTTCTACGCAGAAACCAGACGCCGTAAAGATTGAGCGCGACGTTTAGCTGTAGCATTATTTGCATCAAGTTTCAGTGCTTCTTCGTACATTTCTAGAGCTTGAACAGTTAAATTCTTTTTCTCGTAGGCATGAGCGAGATTATTCATCGCTGTTACATACTCAGGTTTAGATTTAAGCGCTTCTTTGTATTGACGAATCGCTAAATCATACTGTTCTTGTGCGAAGTAAGTATACCCCAGTCCATTATAAATCGGGGCGGTATTTTCTTCGCCTTCTTCTTCGGCGGCTTTGAGGGCTTTTTGAAAAAGTCCGATCGCTTGAGTAAACACTTTCTTTTCCGAATAAATACTCGCTAACTCATAATATTCTTGAGTCGTACCCTTTTCTTTACTCAGTTTTTTCCGCAAGCGTGACATTGAGCTTTCTCTTCTGCGACTTTTGAACACTTCGCGAAAAATGCTCACGACTGCGAAGCCGAGCAATAGAATGAAAATTGAGAGATAAAAAACCGGTAAATTGTTATCCATTGCTTTTATTGGGGATTAGGGACTAGGAAAGAGATTATCATAGAGGCTCTGTTTATTCCCAATCCCCAGTCCCCAGTATTTTATGCGTTCAGTAAGCCAACCATTAGCGATGTAACGAGCGATCGCTTCATTTACTCGCTGTCGCAATTCATCGTATTGTAACCCCTTGGGCATTACTACCGATAAGGGTTGTGTTGATAGTTTGGTTGAAAGTAAGTGATAACCGCTATATTGTTGCACCCAACCGCTGAGGACGCTGGCATCTGCGGCAAAAGCATCACAATTATTCTTTTCTAAAAGCGATCGCGCTTCTTCGTAAGAATTCACTCCCACTAACTCCGCAGTTGGTATATAATATTTAACTTCCGCAATGGTGCTAGACTTTCTCAAAACGGCTATTTTCCGTCTAGCAAAATCCTTAATCCGTTGCGCTGAAGCATCTTTGGTAACTAATACAGTCCCATCAAAATAGTAGGGAACACTGAAGCTAACTAAACGAGCGCGTGATTCAGTTGCTGTGACTCTAGCTATAGTCAGATCAACTTGATTATTTAAAACTACAGTCATGCGATCGCTATTAAGGACAGGTTTAAACTTGACTGCGTTTTCTTTGCCTAATAAGTCTTTCGCTAAGGCTTTCGCTAAGTCAATTTCTAATCCTTGGAGTTTGCCGCTGACATCAGTAAATCCCAGCGGACGTAAATTATTCTTTACCGCAATTTTTAAGTAGCCGCGCTGCTGAATTTCTGGCAATTGTGCGGCATTTGCAAGTAATGGGCTGTGTGCAAAAGACAAGTTCAGTAAAATAATCAAGGTGGCGGATAATACCAGATGCAACCGAGTAATTGCTTTCCTTCTGTTACATCCGTTATTCATCCGTTGCACCTTTATGCCTTCACTTGGCTAGCTAATTCAACGACTTTGCTAAAAGCCGCTGAATCGAGGACTGCAATTTGCGCTAACATTTTGCGATTGAGTTCGATGTTGGCTTTTTTGAGATTGCCAATTAACTGACTGTAACTCAAACCGTGTAGGCGTGCAGCAGCGTTAATGCGGGTGATCCACAAACGACGAAAATCGCGTTTGCGGTTTTTGCGATCGCGATAAGAACTCCGCAGCGCTTTCATCACTTGTTGATTAGCGGTTCTAAACAGAGTTGAGTGAGAACCACGAAAGCCTTTGGCTAGTTTGAGAATTTTTTTGCGGCGTTTACGAGCAACGTTACCGCGTTTTACTCTTGTCATTGTTTAATTTGGGATTAATTTACAAATAGGGAAGCATTAAGCGGACATTTTCGGCATCGCTTTCGTCTACAACTGCCATCTTAGACAAATTCCGCTTTTTATTCGCAGTTTTGTGCTGTAGAAGGTGATTTTTGAAGGCTTTGCGACGCATGATTTTACCTGTACTGGTAACGCGGAATCGTTTCGACGCTGCTTTACGAGTTTTTAGTTTAGGCATAAACTAACTTTAATTCGACACGATCCCTAATTATAAGCTAAAAGAAATAAAAGCGCGGAAATTTTATGCTCACCACCACCAAGAAACTGACTTTTGAGGAATTTCTCGCCCAGTACCCAGATGGCTATGGTATTTTTGAACTTGTGAATGGCGAGATTGTCCACGTAGAAGCGACTAGAGCGCATAAGAATGTAGCCAGATTTTTAATGTTTAATTTCAATGATGAAATTAGACGTTTGGGACTAGATTACATTGTTGATAAGGATATAGTCTTTAGAACTAAAACTGCAAGTGGGAGAGAACAAGGTAGAAACCCTGATGTGGGTGTAGTTCTTGCTTCTGTGTGGAACGCAAATGTACTAGCATATGGTGCCTTAACTGAACCGATACAACTCGCTGTGGAAGTCGTATCAACTAATTGGGAAGATGATTATGTTGACAAGTTAGACGAGTATCAACGGCTGGGTATTGCTGAGTATTGGATTGTTGATTATTTAGCGATCGCCTCCCGCAATTATCTTGGTAATCCCAAAGTTCCTTCGGTTTTCGTTTACCAGTTAATTAACGGAAAATATCAAGTTCAACAATATAAAGAATCTGAACGTATTATCTCACAAACTTTCCCAGAACTAGCGATCGCAGTCGAGCAAATCGTTACCGCCAGTTTGATTCACAAATTGTAACAGCGATGGTCAAGGGTCAAGGGTCAAGATTTTTTGGACTGTTGACTGTTGACTATTGACTCTTGACTTTTGACTATTGACTATTAACGAATGACTATTGACTGTTGACTTTTGACTATTAACGAATGACTATTGACTATTGACTTTTGACACATTCAGGAAACTGCTGCTTTAACGCCGGAAAAACTGGACATGCAGCTTGTTGTTGTAAATTATCCGGTTTACTCCAGGTAAATGGCGCCATCTTCGCGGCAGACATCCACAACAAACGCTTTGCCCGCGTCATCGCAACATATAATAAACGATATTCCTCAGCAGTTTTCAGGTGTTTTGCCTGTTCCCAAGCAGCGATGGTACTGGGCATACTTTCTTCACCGTGGAGCGCGGCACGAATTTGGGCGCGAGCAACTTCTGATAAAGTAAAATCACCTAAAAACTGTCTTTGGGGAGGAACCCAAAATCTACCGGGAATTAAGTTTTCGTGCAAAAAGGGCAGAAAAACAAAGTCCCAATCTAGCCCTTTTGCTTTGTGCATGGTAATAATGGTAAGTTGACCCGGACGAGTGTAACGCGCTTCTACATCTCCAATTTCCACAGGTTCAAATCGTTCGGAACTGACGATTTCACTTAAAGCTACCAGCATTGCCCCCATCGAACTATTACCAGCTATTTGCCGATTTACCCGTTCTGCGAGTTTGTCTGCTGTGGCAAGTTCGGCTTGCTCGTAATGTAACACCAAAGCGATGAAGGAAATTAGCTCATACAAAGGCAGTTCTAAACGAGCGCGAAGTAAACTGCGACACAAGCGGCAGGCTTTTTGCACCGTTTCTGTTTGCGGTGGTGCCAAGGGACCTGGATAGAGAAATTCTTCGGGAAGACTCGCGATCGCATTAAGGTCTTGTGTGGGGACTAATTGACGCTCTACCAAGACTTTTAAGGCAGCTTTGAGGTAATCGGGGGAATGAGGGCGATCGCAAAATTGCAGTATTGCTAAAATATCTTCTGGGACATCAGAATGGCGATCGCGTTCCCCCACATCGTAAAGTACAATTTTATGCTCTTTGCACACCGGGGCAAGCGCTTCAGCTAACCAGCGTCCTTGGCGATTTTCCCGGACTAAAACTGCCCCACGGGTATTCGTTGGATCTTCGGCAAATAATTCAATTACCCTTTGAGAAAGTAACTCGACGGTATGATGAATATCGCGTGGTGTGTAAAGTTCTAATCCCCTACCGATTGGTTGTGGATTAACATCATCTTGGCGATGATTCGGTTCAACGGGGTCAATTCTTTGCGCTCTAAATGGAGTTGTCGAAATCCGATTATTTGCCCTATTTAAATTAGTTAAATCTTTTTTATAAAGACCATTTACCCATTCCAAAGCAAAGTTTGCCGCTTTAATGATAATTTCAGTACTGCGACCAGCCTGATACATTGTTACGAGTCTGTCTTGTGCTTTGCACTCTTCGCAAAATTGCCGAAAATAAATTGGATCGGCTGGGGTAAAGCTAGAGTTAATCGCTTGATTAGGATCACCAACCCGCACCAAGTTGATTTTAGGGGAATTGGGCATTGGGCATTGGGCATTGGTAATTCTAACTCCCCCAGATCCCCCAGCCTCCCCATCGCTTGCCAAAATTTCTAAAAGCTTGGTCTGCAATGGGCTGGAATCTTGAGCTTCGTCTTCAAAGACGGCAAAAACTTGATTTTGCTCGATTCGTCTGGCGCTGTCGTTTTCTAAGACGCGCAAAGCGGCTAAAATCATGTCGTCGTAGTCGATGAAGTCACGCGATCGCATTAAATTTTGATATTGTTCATACAATCCGGCAGCTACACTCAAAATGGCGTATTCATCTGTGGTTTGTTTACTCCACTCCCGTAACTGTTCTGGGGATATACCGGAACTTTTTGCTTCATGAATCACTGTCAGCGCTAATTCTGGCAATACTTCGGTTCGCAACACCGATTGACGACGCAATCTTTCTGTTTCTTCACCGTCAAATTGATGACCTTCTAACAAACGGTAATAACGGTCAGAATTATTGCCAATCCATTGTTCGACGGCGGTACGTATAAAACGGTGGCTTTGGCTTGGTGTAATTAATGTGACATTTTCTAACTGTAAACCAGATAAATCAGCATGACGACTAGCGATATTTAATGCTAAACCGTGCAAGGTATAGACAGTGAAACCTGTTTGAGGTAAAGATAATTTATTTTTTAAATATTCACGAATTTTTGCTTTAATATTGGCAGCTGCAGAGCGAGTAAAGGTGACTACAATCAGTTGACGACGCGCTTTTGTGCGATCGCGAGATTCATATTGACGAGCGATCGCGATCGCCGCAGTTGCTGCCATACCCGTAGATTTACCAGCACCGGGAACTGCGGAAACAGCCAAAGGACCAAAACGCCAATCAGCCATTTGTTGTTGTCCTAACCGCAAACTATTGCGGATAAGTGCTACAGCGGTTTCCCGCACTTTAGAAGCTGATTGCGGAGATATTTCTTTTTCCAGAGATTTGTGAGGCACCGGATCAGTAAAATTAGTGTCTGATATCATATCCGTTTAATTAACAGTAATAAAAACCTATCTACCGTCGTAGAGACGTGACCGTGGAACGTCTGTCTCAAATTACCCATTGCCCTGCATTTATTAATAGCTAAATAATGAAAAAACGTCTTAATATACATTATCTAATTTTAATTGTCGCGATCGCTCTTGGTGCAATTTTGCGATTTTGGCATTTGGATTTAAAACCGCTGTGGATGGATGAGGTGATTACTACCATTTTCAGCTTGGGCAAAACTTATAATGATTTACCTTTAGGTGTGGTGTTTCCTCTTGAGCGAGTGCAGGAGATTTTTACTTTTCAGCCGAAAGTTAGCTGTGCGGAAATTGCCGAAAATATCGCTAGACAATCTACCCATCCCCCGCTATTTTTTTGCTCTATGCACGCTTGGTTGGGGTGGCTGAGTCATGACGGGCAAAATTTGGTGTTAAAATTGCGCGAGCTTCCAGCTTTATTTGGTGTGGGAGCGATCGCGGCAATTTATGCTGTTAATCTCGCCTTTTCTAAAACATCTGCTTTAACGGCAGCAGCAGTGATGGCTGTCTCACCTTTTGCTGTTTATCTATCCCAAGAGGCACGACACTACACTTTGCCCACGCTCTTGATAACTTTAGGGTTATTAGGACTAATGCAAATTCAACAAGACATATTTATTAAACAAAAAGTTAGATTTTGGGTTTGGTTTAGCTGGGCAATTATTAATAGTATATCTCTTTATGTACACTACTTTTGTCTTTTGGCATTTATCGCGCAGATAGCAACGTTAATTTTACTTATATATTATCCAGCAACAGCTAAGTCTATCGAGCAAATTAAGCGTAAAATCTGGTTTGCCTTAGTTCTATCTATTAGTGGTGTTACGATTAGCTTTATTCCTTGGTTGATGGTGAAGCTGAGTCATTTTCATCGTTCGGAAACTGATTGGCTGAATTCTCCCGCACACATCGCTCCTTTTTTTCAAACTTTGGTTAATTGGGTGTTAATGGTGATTAGTCTACCTGTGGAAAATCAACCTTTACCAGTAGCAATTATTTCTGTTGTATTAATGTTGATGTTTGCTATTTGGGTAGGATGCCAAATCTTTATAGGTTTAAGGGTTTTGTGGCATACACCAACTACTCATTTAGCTACATTAACGCTTTTAAGTTTCTCTGGTTGGGTGTTGTTAGAATTCTTTGCTATTGTCTATTTATTGAAAAAAGATATTACTATTGTTCCTCGTTATAACTTTATTTATTATCCCAGTTTCTGCGCTTTAATAGCAGCTAGCCTTACTAAAAGACAAAATTACAAAATCAAAAGTCAAAATTTATTGATTTTTTTAATGGTTGGTGTTATTAGCTCTATTTTTGTTGCTTCTAATTTAGTATTTGAAAAGCCTTTCAAACCAGAGCAAGTTGCTCGTAATATGAACCTAAATCCTACTCTACCGCTGATGGTTGTTATGGGATATAGAGATAATCAAGATGTGGCTTTGGGTTTAAGTTTTGCTTTGGAAGTGGAAAAAGTTAGAAAGATGAATTACAACGAAAAGTTAGATAAATTTGCTTTTTTTAAGAACTCTCAAGAACTTTCTGTTTGGCAACAACTTTCTCAATTACCTGCACCGGCAATTTCTCAAATGAATTTATGGGTGATTGCACCGGGAATAAAACGACGAGATTATCCACCGCAGATAGCAATTTCTCGGCTGAATTGCACAATTGATTATACGAAGCATCACCGGATTGGAGTGCCTTATCAATTGTATCGCTGTATGTAATCAGCGAAGAGGGGGAAAGGAAAGAAGTTTTTTTGGATTTTTAAGTATTAAAACTGAAGATATGAGCGGTGAACCGGTCACTACGGGTGTTTAATTTGACATGTCACCGAGGTAATTTCTTGAAGAATTTTTGGAGCGATCGCCAACTATAATTCAAGATGCTCCTAAATATGCTGAAACACTTGCCTAAACCATCTATCAAAGAGGGTTTCGTGTTCGTATCCAAAAATTCCATCTGAATAACTGTACTTGGATTATTCAGTGAGGTAGGAGGTTCGAGAACTACTTTTTGTTTATTGAGAAATAAAAATGTGACTTTACTTCCCGGACCTAAATCTATTTTATCTCCTAAATTGAGCCGATAACGCTTTTTTTCTTCTAACCTGATGTTGTTGAGAAATGTCCCATTAGAACTTCCCACATCTACAAGATAATAAATGTTTTTTTCTATTTCAATTTCTGCATGAAGTCGTGAAACAAAATTGGCATTTGGCAAATCGGAGACATTGATATCTCCTAAAAATTGATTTTTTGGTTTGCCAATGCGAATTGTAGTTAAAGTTGGTATTAAAGCGAAAGAAGTATCAGTTTGAACATGGAAAAGCTCTAAACCTATTGTTGGTAATCTGCCTGAGTTTTGCATAACTTGCTTTTGCAGAGCAATTTTTCAATTTATCTAGATTCTTTGCCTTGGTAGCAAAAAGACTCTGTGGTAATCATACTAGATTTAACAACAAAGCAGTGAACTAAAGTATGAACTATGAAGTATGAAGTATGAAGTCTGAAGTCAAAAATTGGCAGGTGCGGTAGAGATGTTCCGTCGGAACGTCTCTACGATAATTCAAAGTTGGTAATAAAGTTAACAATTTAGAGGAGCCAATCACGTACCCAAATTCCCTCCTCTGGGTGGACTACCTAGAAGAAATTTAACTGCTAACTTCTGCCTTCTTTATTCGTCTATTTGCCAGGAATCCTTGGTTATTTCTTCATCTAGAATTTTCTTAGGACGAACGACGACAACAATTCGACCCAGCAGAGGAATTGAGGGTGCGGTTTCAAACCATTGAAAATCAAGTTCGCCGGCGTTGTCAACCACAAAATAGCTGCCATCATCCCATTCTTGAACTGCGCGATCGCACACTACTAAAACTGTTTCTGATTTGGGTTGTGTTTGGTTGGGTAGGCGATCGCTTTTACATAAAATTACTACTGGATCAGATGCACCTAAGACTACTTGCCAACCTGGTAAAGGTACCCAAGCTTGCTCTCCAGCAAATTTTACCATGCGAAATGGTTCAATTTGTTCGACTAGAGGAACAGCTTGCAAATCTTGGGTTTTTAATGGCAATTCACCCGCTACCGGCACCAAACGCGGCAAATCTTCTTCAGATTCTAGCCGGAAAAAGGGTAAAATTGGCGCGGGACGTTTAGGAACGACAGTAAAATCAGTTAATAATTGTTCTATTTGCTTTCTCGCAGTTAAGGAGGAAGCAAAGCGTAAACCTTTGGCAATTAGACGCGATCGCTCTTGTAAATCTGAGTATTGACGGGCAAGTTTCCAACATTGATAAGCAACTGCATCCCCTGGATGATTAGAAAATCCATCCGGTAAGGTGGGAAAGCGGGAGAAATCTTTGATGGCTTTTGCCACTTCTCGTGCTTCGTCAGCGTCAAGCTGGTGTTGAAAAGTAACTTCAGCAGCAGAGGCACGTTCTGAGTTGCTTAACAGACGCAATTCATATAAAATATCACTACCGCGTGTGCCGTAATGCGATCGCACTGCTGGTGATACCCCGGCTTGTTCTATAGAATTGTAAACTTGAGCGCCGACAATTACTTGATTTTGCTGAATCGGTTCAAAACCGGTAGCTTCAAAAATGTCTTGGGGATTGTGACCACTTTTTTGGAGTTGAGCGATCGCCATTCCCCATTCCACCCAGTTGCCTTGTTTTTGCCTGAGCTTTCGCAGCAACTCTTGTCCTACATCGTCAGCTTTGTCAGAATTTTGAGGATTGGGTGGTAAGTCAGTCATAATTTGCTCTTAATCGCGCACGATTCCAATATCATTTTAAGGTTTAATCGTTTTCAATTACCGAAAATTTGGGTCTAAAGCCCCGTGCTTCTAGCACGGCTTTTATTTTATTATATTGTTTTATCTGCAATATTCTGTGATAAAATATAGAAATGATAGTAAGAGAAGCCAAGCTACTAAACGGAACCAAGGAACAATACCAAGCTCTTGATGATGCCATTCGTACTGCCCAATTCATTAGGAATAAAGCAGTTCGCTATTGGATGGATAATTCCCGCGTTAGTAAAGGTGACTTATATAAGCTGTGTAAAGACTTAGCTACCGAATTTGGCTTTGCTTTAAAGTTAAATTCCGCAGCGCGTCAAGCCAGTGCCGAAAGGGCTTGGGCTGCTATCTCAAATTTCTATAAGCGTTGTAAAAAACAGGAGAAAAAGAAAGGTTATCCCAAGTTTAAAAAGCATTGTCGCTCAGTAGAATATAAAGTCTCAGGCTGGAAACTATCTGATGATTGCAAAAGTATTACTTTCACAGATGGCTTTAAAGTTGGCTCTTTATCTGTATTCTGCAATTCATCCACACGAGAAGACCTGCATCGACTTAAAATCAACCGTGTCCGGGTAGTCAGAAGGGCGGATGGGTATTATGCCCAATTTTGCTTTGATGCTGACCGTAAAGAAGTTGGGGAATTTACTGGCAATGTCGTTGGGTTAGATTTAGGGTTAAAATATTTCACCAAAGACCAAAATGACAATGCTGTAATTTATCCCCAATTCTTGAG
>CASBQA010000123.1 GCA_949127635.1 Nostocales cyanobacterium PMM_0069
GAACAATGGTAATGCAAGGGTTTTGGGTGATTGTATCCTTTTTTCTTGCACTTAACAAGACGTATAACGTTTACAATCCCCACAGTATTACCTTTTCCTACTTTGTCAGCAAGCCCTAAGTAGTGCGCGTTTTGCGTCTGGGAACATGGACAGCGCTTGTTCTAAGAACTCGACACCAGACATTTGCGGCATCCGCTGATCGGCAAGAAATAACGCCACTGGCTGGTTGCGGAGTTTTAGTTGTTCCAATGCTTCTAAGGCACTGGCACCTGATTCGGCACGCAAGATGCGGTAGCGATCGCCATATTCCTGACGCAAATCCCGTGCCACAGCTTGCAAAACTTCTGGATCGTCATCAACCGTCAGAATCACGGGTTTAGCCATAGCGTTTCAATGGGGATAGTGGATGGTGGATAGTGGTTAGTTGATAGTGGATAGTTGATGGTGGATAGTTGATAGTTGATGGTGGATAGTGGATAGTTTATAACTGTTGACCGTTAATCATCAACTAACAACTAACAACTAATACGCAAAACAGATAAAAATAGTATTTACCTAAAGTTGCTATTACACATCTGGCTTACGGTATAAACCAGAGGGTTGCAGATTACAAGCAAGTGCAATATCTAAACACTATCAGGGTAAGAATTGCAAAACCTACACCTGTAAAAAACACGCTATTAATTCCACCAATACCAAAAGCTATTCCCATCAGTAGCGGTCCTAGAGTTTGTCCTAAACCGAAAAATGTACCATTCACCGATAGAATCGTCGCCAGATATTCTCTTGGTGCTAACTCTGCTAAAAGTGTTTGGGTACTGGGCAAACCAATACCCAAACCTACGCCAAAAATTGTCGTTGGGATTAATAATAACCAGATATTGTGTAGAAAGGGAACAATGAATAGAGCTAAAGCATAAAAAACAAAAGATGCTCTAATTAAAGTTGTTGCGGAATATTTTCGGGATATTTTTCCTAACTGTAAAGCTGTGATAGCAAGCGCTACAGAAACACTTGAGAGTATCAATCCAATTGTCCAAGGCGGCTGTTTGAATGTATTTTTAATTAATTGTGGCAGATAAATTACATAAGCTCCGTAAAGGAGAAAGAAGTTCGCAGCACTGGCAATGAAAAGTCCAAACAGTTGGCGATTTTTCAAAACTTTGCCAGCATTTCTTAAATACTCTTTCAGGTTTCGGTTTCCTTTCGGTTCCGGATTTTTTAATTTAAATAATACCAAAAAGCCGATAGGAATCGCTACTATGGGCAGCATAAAGGGATAAAACCAGCCAAGTGTAGCTAATGCACCACCAATCGCGGGATAACTTGCTGTGCCGATACTGCTGACACTGGCATTGTAACCCATTGCAGTAGTGCGTTTATCTGCTGCATATAAATCACCAAGTAAGGTGACGCTTAAAGAAGGCAAAGAAGCAGCACCAATTCCTTGCAAGAAACGCAAAAATAACAAAAGGTTAAAATCACGGGCAAAACCGCAGGCTGTACCAGCGATTCCAAATAATAGCAGTGAGGGAACGATAATTTTCTTTCTGCCCAATCTATCGGCAAGGACACCAATAACAGGACCTAAAATCACAGCGGGAAGGGTGAATACTGTAACTAATAAACCATTATTTTTCGGATTAACTTTCAAGGCTTCAGCTAAATAGGGAAAAGCTGGACCGACGCTAGCTACTCCGAGAACTGCCATTAGAGAAATTGCACAAATAATCTGAAAATTGGCGTCTTGATAAAGTGGTTTTGGGCGCTTAAATTCCTCATTTTCTTCTAAATTCATGATATTGTTTTGTACGCGAATAGGCAACTTGGCGAGGCATCTCTAGAGATACCACGCCAAGGTGCTTAATAAAATACCTAATTTATCGCTAATTAAGCAGCAATTTTCTCCTCAAGCAGTGTAAAACTTTTTTTGTTCGCACCGCATATAGGACAATGCCAATCATCGGGAATTTGTTCAAAAGGTGTACCCGGTGCAATTCCCGAATCAGGATCGCCAGCAATTGGATCGTAAATCATGCTGCATACTTTGCAAATCCATTTGCGAGTTTTTGCATCGTCACCAGCTGCTTTGGGTGATGCATTTCCTCCATTCAAAACTTCTAAAGCTTCTGCGTAGCGATCGGCGTGGTAATTTTCTACGAATTTCAGTAAGCCAAAACGATGGGCGGCTTCGTGAAATATATTAGCATGATCGGCAGATTCTTTAGCTTGTTTGAGAAATTCTTCTGTAGCCGGATTGTCTCTATCTTTTTGAGCAGCGGCGGCAAATTCGGGATACATTGTAGTGTATTCATAGGTTTCACCTTCAATTGCCAAAGATAAACAACGAGACATAATTTCTCGCTTTTGTTCTTCTGTTAAAGCTGTTGGATCTTCTACAACAAGTTCTGGATGTAGCAAAACAAAATGTGAGAAAGCATGTTGAGTTTCTTGTTCTGCTGTTTCTCTAAAAAGTTTCGCTAAGTCTGCAAACCCCAGTTTACGTGCTACTTCAGCAAAAAACAAATATTTGCGATTTGCCATCGATTCACCACCAAAGGCAGCTTCTAAGTTTTGGTGAGTGCTAAAGTTTGACAGATCCATAATTTTGGCAACCTTCCGAAGTGATATTTATAGCGAGTCGCTGTTGAAGAAATTACATATTGCCAAGTTTGTATAAACTGGAGAATCGATGTAGTTTATTCAAACATAGAGCCGCTATAGTTGATGAGAACAGCCTTGAAAATCGGATAATTAAGAAATTTTTCTTAATTGAGAAAACTTACGCAGTAGTGAACGCTGAAGCGTTCAAAAAGGCACGCTTCGTGCTTACTACGAAAGATATCTCACTCATCCGTTTTGTTAGCTGTTCTGTGGATAATTATAAGACGGAAAATATTTTGCTGTTTGTTAGTTATGATGCTTGACTAATTGGATAAATTGTGAAATCTTTAAGTATTTTTAAGTTCTAAAAATGGGTAATCAGTATATCCTTTGGCATCTGGAGCGTAAAATGTCTTTGGATCTGGTGTGTTTAAATGGGCGTTTAGTTGAAAGCGTTTTGGTAAGTCAGGATTGGCGAGAAATAATTTGCCAAAAGATACTAAATCTGCATCGCCACTAGCTAAAATGCGATCGCCTTTTAATTTATCATACCCGCCGTTGGTGATTAAAGTACCTTGATATATTTGGCGATAGTAAGGTGTGAGGGGGTTCATGACGTCGCGGGTTTTCAAATCGACTTCATTCGGTTCCATGAGATGAAGGTAAGCGAGTCCCAAGGAGTTAAGCGCATTTATGGCATAAGTAAATGTCTCTTTCGAGTTGGAATCATGCATCCCGTAGAAGGTGTTACTTGGTGAAAGCTTGATGCCAACACGGTTTGCACCCCAGACGCTGGCGACGGCTTGCACTACTTCTAACATAAATCGCGATCGCTTTTCAATTGAACCACCATACTCATCTGTACGTTGGTTAGAACCATCTTGCAAAAATTGATCTATCAAATAGCCAAAAGCACCGTGGAGTTCCACCCCATCAAAGCCAGCAGCTTTCGCATTTTCTGCACCGAGGTGAAATTGTGCGACTATTTCGGGTATTTCGTGAGTTTCTAAGGCGCGGGGTGTTTCTAAAAATACTTTGCCCGCCGGGGTGTGGAGTTCGCCAACACCAGCGATCGCACTCGGTGCAACTGGCAATTGTCCATCAAGTAAACTGGGGTGCGAAACTCGCCCACAATGCCAAAGTTGCAGGAAAATTCGTCCCCCTTTTTCATGTACTGCATCTGTTACCAACCGCCATCCGGCAACTTGTTCGTCTGAGTAAATACCCGGACAATTCATGTATCCCAGACTGAGGGGTGAAACCATCGTACATTCGGTAACAATTAGCCCTGCACTTACTCGTTGCGCGTAATAATTCGCCATTAAGGAGTTGGGGATACTTTCAATTGCCCGCAAACGTGTCATTGGTGCCATTATAATCCGGTTGGGGAGGGTGTAATCACCAAGCTGGATGGGTGTGAAAAGATTGATAGGGGTCATGCTTATAGTGGATGGTGGATAGTGGATAGTGGTTAGTGGATAGTAGTTAGTGGGTAAGAGTTATTTGGGACAACTATAGCGGTTCCCAGGTGGATGAAGTACAGAATAAAACCTCACCCCCAACCCCTCTCCTTACCAAGGAGAGGGGAGATGAAGCGCAGCTTTATCGGGGTGAGGTTAAGTTGTAACTCACTCAACCGAGAACCGCTATAACAACCATCAACTAACTCTGTTGCTGTGGAACTTGTGAAATTTGCGCCAATTCCTTTTCTTTATCTTCTCTGCGCTTTTTGGCGTAAAGTTGAATAGTGGCTACCATTGCAATAATCATTGCGACAATTACCCAAACGGTAATATCTGTAGGCAAACTACCTTTAAATACGGCTAGCAATACAATCACGACTAACATCAAACTGGGTGCTTCATTTAAAGCACGTAACTGTTGACTACTCCAGCGACATTCATCTTTTGCTAACTGTTTCATTAGCCTTTTGCAATAATGATGATAGCCGAGTAAAAGAGTAACAAATCCTAGTTTTACATGCAACCAAGTCTGTTTTAAAATTTCTGGTTCAGTAGTTAATAAACCGATCGCCATTGCTACTGTTAACAACATTCCCGGAGTTGTGATAATGTTGTAAAGCCGTTTTTCCATGATTTGATACTGATTTTTCAGTATCGTGCGTGCTGGTTCTGGCTCTTGATTGGCTTCAACGTGATAGATAAAAAGGCGTACTAGATAAAATAATCCAGCAAACCAGACTACAATGCCGATAATGTGAAACGCTTTAAACCATGAATAAGCCATAAATCGTAACCTGCCTATTTAAAACTCTGCTCAAGCTCTTATTGCTTGAGTTGGTCTAAGTCATACTAAATACTAGGTTACGTCAAAATGCTCCTTGGCTTGTATTGCAATTCAATCGATAAAACTGCACCAGAAGACAGAGGCTTATCTGGTCGGTAAACCAAGTGACAGGGTTTGATAATTTCTACTTAATTCTAGAGCTTTGACTAATTCCTTAAATAGTAGCTTGGCAGCTTTGGCGGATATGCCCGATACAATAGACATCTTTTTCTCATGATCGAACTTTGGCGATCGCGTAGCCGGTCGCAGACATCTTTATCATCTAGCAGACATCTTTATCATCTAATTTACACCCATACAACCGCGTTTTTACCTGGTTTAGAGAATTTTTTTGTCATCCATCTCAGGTTATAGTAATAAATTGTAATAAGTATAGTAATAATACGGACAAAGGCATCAACCATGAAAGACCAGAACAAAGAAACGAAACTACATTCCGGGGAAATCAGGAAACTCCAAAGCAGTGCGTCCACGCGAGGAATGACTAGGCGCAGTGCCATCGGTCTTCTGGGCAGTGGCGGACTCGCGCTCATGACCGGCGTTGCGGCAGTTGCGGCTGGACAGGTGGCGCAAGCTGGCAGAGGCAGGAATCCGCAGCAGATCACCGCCCTCGTTTTCGATGCTTACGGTACGTTATTTGACGTCTTTTTGCCCGTCTTCAACCGCGCTAAGGAGATATACGGACCGACCTATAATGACCTCCTCTATGAAACCCTCATTCAGGTTTGGCGTCTCAAGCAGCTAGAATATTCGTGGCTGCGGACTCTCATCAGAGAGTATCGGGACTTCTATTCCTGCACTATTTCGTCCCTCGATTTTGCCCTACGCAGCGTCGGGATTGATCCCGATGACGATCCAGCGAAGCGCGACGCTCTCGCATCCCGCTACCTCACCCTCGACGCTTATCCCGAAGCCCTGGAAGTGCTGACCACCCTCAAGAGTCGCGGCTTCAAGCTCGCCATTCTTTCCAACGGCAGCCGGGATATGCTGCAACAGGTGGTCGTCGCCAATAATATGCAAAACGTCCTCGACGAGTGGATTAGCGTAGATGAGGTGGGTGTATTCAAGCCTGATCCGAAGGTCTATCCACTGGCTGAACGAGAGCTTCGCGTTCCCCGCAAACAGATATTGTTTGTGTCCTCTAACAGTTTCGATGTGCTGGGTGCGAAGAATTACGGACTCACAACCGCCTGGATACGGCGGGGCGGAACGCTTCCCCAAGTGGCGACTCCTACGCCTAGCGCGATCGCCCCTAGCACTTTGTTCGGCATTCTGCGCGGACGCCAGGAGTTCCAAGAGGAGACTACCCTCCTGCCAGACTACGTTGTCCTGCCCCCCTCTGCTACACCCACCGAGGGTCTGCGGGGGCTGCTCACGCTTCCACCGCTGGAGGTGTAAATCCGCTCCCACAGCCGCCGACCGACGGTGACAACGTAGAGTGCGATCGCCTTTATGACTACCCAAAGTGCGATCGCTTTTCTGTGGTTGTGGATAAAAGTGCGATGTCTAACAACAAGCTGCTATGCGTCTACGCTTGGCTATCACTCGAACAAATTAAATCCTTTGTCTTCTCTCAACTTTTTGTCAAATGTTGCTGTTGTCGTACAACCAAATTCTTGAGCGATCGCCCCAATCAAATAGTCAGAAAAATCTGCACTTCCCTGCTTATAACGCTGCAATGCTTGATAAACTACAGAGCGATTTTCTAACTCAAAAACTGCACATTGCAACATCATCTCTATAGTCTTACTGATTTCTTCCCTACTAAATTGATAAGGCTTACCGCGCAAAACCCAAACTAATTCACACAGAACTATATTAGCAACAAAACACTTCTCTGTTCCTTCGATAATCTCAACAGCTTTCTCCCACTGCTGCTCATTATCTTTCGTCAGGTAGCGTACTAAAATATTAGTATCAACTCCAATCACTTGACCCTTCTCTAATTGCTGTTTCCATTTCCTCTAAAGTTGCGCTTTTCATCCCTGGACGATGTAAAATCCCTGATAAGCTTTGAACAGGGATATTCAAGGGAATAAGTGTCACTATCCCATTTTCATCAATCACAAAATCAACCTTGCTACCTGTGTCTAAATTGAGGTAATCTCTAATTTCTTTAGGGATAGTTACTTGTCCTTTTGTGGTGATGGTTGCACTAGCCATTACTCAAACTCCTTACTTTTGTTCCTTACTAGATTATCAAGTCGATTGTACACCAATTTTCACGTATTTGAACCACACTGTAAGGACACAGCATTGTTCTCTACGGCAAATGTGGTCTATTTAGCCGGATTTGATATAAATCAGAAGTGCGATGTCTAAAAGCCTCTATGCGTCTACGCTGTTTGTGACAACGCAGAGTGCGATCGCTTTTCTCTTGTTGGAAATAACGAATCACCGCAATCTTGTACGGGCTGCATAAACGCCCGTACATGCTGACAGTTTTTCTCAATTTGTAACTTTACTTAACGCTTTTTGTTATCACCTCACGCACGCGATAAATTGGGCGCCCTTGGGATTCGTGATAAGTACGCATTAGCAACTCTGCCAAAAGACCGAAGCAAAAAAGCTGTACCCCAGTTAATAATAAGAGAACCGCCAAAACTAGCAAAGGGCGATCGCCTATATCTTCATGAAAACCTAATTTGACAAAAGTCAAGTAAATACCGATCGCTGCACCCGCAAGCATAGAAATCAAGCCCCACAACCCGAAAACGTGCATCGGACGGGTGAGGAACTTTTTCATAAACAAAATAGTTAACAAATCCATCAACACCCGGAAAGTACGGGATAATCCATACTTACTCTGACCAAAGCGACGGGCGTGATGACGTACCGGAATTTCGGTAATTCTTGCTCCTTCAATGTACGCTAAAGCTGGTAAAAATCGGTGCAGTTCGCCATAAAGGTTCATATCTGCGACTAATTCGGCACGATAAGCTTTCAGCGAACAACCATAATCATGAATATTCACGCTAGTAGTTCGTCTAATTAACCAGTTGGCAATTTTTGAAGGAAGTAACCGCTTCAAAGCACCATCTTGACGGTTTTTCCGCCAACCGCTGACCAAATCGTAACCTTCTTCTAACTTTGCCAGCAGCAATGGTATATCTACTGGGTCATTTTGTAAATCAGCATCTAAAGTGACAATCGCTTTACCTAAAGCATGATTAAATCCGGCTGACATTGCTGCCGTTTGACCGTAATTACGTCGCAAAATTACCGCTTTTAAATCGCTGCGTGTTTGCGCTTCTCTTCTGAGAAAGTCCGCACTCCCATCTGTAGAACCGTCATCTACACAAATTATTTCATAATTTAACTCACTTGCTATTAAAGTAGAAGCGATCGCCTCCAGCAAATGCGGTATACTTTCAACTTCGTTATATATCGGCACCACAACCGATACATCAGGAACAACCGCTGACATTGCCCCATTTTGTTCAGTCATGCTTTGCGAAATCAACCCACCCCTCATATTCCTTAGCGTCCTTAGCGTCTTTGCGGTTCGTAACTCTTCACAACCCTGCCAGCACCTCGCAGCTGCTGGTAATATGACTGACTAACTACATCTCCCTGTTCCGTCAAACAGTCAATTGCAATACCATTTCGTCCCTTATCTTTGCCAGAACTATGGATGTAATAACCATCTGCCAAATAAAGTCCGACATGAGTTGCTTTTTGGGGAGTGCCAAAAAATACCAAATCCCCAGCCTCTAGTTCTGCTGTACTAATTGGCTGAGTGAATTCTTCTTGCTGATAAGCGTCTCTAGGTATCCAAATACCAACTGAAGCAAACGCTGCCTGCATCAACCCCGAACAGTCGTAGTTTGGTGCTACCGTACCACCCCAGAGGTAATAATTTGCTTGTTGCATCGCTTTTTGGGTAAAAAGAATCACCTCAGCGAGTAGTTTTTTTATTTGAGATTGAGAAAATGCAGTAGCTTCATAAGGTACAGTAGCAGATTGTAATAAACTCAAATCTGTCGGCGATACCCATCCTGGATAATCATCCTCACACAAACAGACCTCAATGGCTGAATCATTATCATTTGATGTTATCCGCAAATGTCGCCCTACTGCGGCTTGAGTTGCCAAGCGCGTACATTCAGGAGAATCATATAAGTTTAGGTCAGCAAGACACTGATACTCGTCAGATTTTAGATTAAAGGGCATTCTGCAAGAACAATGATTTTTTTTAATCAAGACGAACAACTAGAAAATCTCGGCTTAGGCATTTTAGAGGCAACTTGGGCACAATTTCCCAGTTTAGCCCGTAACCAAATTGCCCTAACTTGGATTGTCTACGATCCGCCGGTACTAGTAAATACTGGTGGTGCTTTAACTCCAAATGCTTTTTGGAACCATTCGCTACGTGGCTTTACTTATCGCGGTGTTGAACGAATTTATCCTGCAAGTGTAGTCAAGCTGTTTTACATGGTAGCGGTAAACGAATGGCTGGAAAAGCAAATGCTTCAGACTTCCAAGGAATTGGAAAGAGCTACACGGGATATGATTATTGATTCTAGCAATGATGGTACCAGCTTAGTTATAGATATGCTGAGTGGAACCACTTCGGGTCCAGAATTATCGGCAGGACCTTTTGAAACTTGGAGGCATCAACGCAATATCGTGAACCGCTATCTCAAGTCTTTGGGATGGGAAGAACTAGACACAATTAATGTTTGTCAAAAAACCTGGGGTGATGGTCCTTATGGACGGGAACGGGCATTTTATGGAGAAATGCTAGAGAATCGCAACATGTTAACAACAAACGCCACTGCTAAATTATTGCATAGTATCGTTGGTGGGGTGGCAGTGTCTAGTGGGCGATCGCAAGCAATGATGGCTTTACTCAAACGCAGTCTCAATCCGGAAGATTTACCAAAAGATGTTGAAGAAGACCAAATTACAGGCTTTTTAGGTGGTGGACTTCCCGAAAACGCGCAAATTTGGTCAAAAGCCGGTTGGACAAGTCAAGTCCGTCATGATGCAGCTTATATCGAGTTACCAGATTTGCGTCCCTACCTTTTAGTAGTATTTACAGAAGGCAAAGCACACGCAAAAAGCCGGGAAATTTTGCCTTTTGTTTCTCAACGGTTTGCGGAAGCTATTAGGAATTTAGAATAACCTATAGCGCTTCTCAGTTGGGTGCAATACATCAAAGAATTAAGCAAACGCAGATGAACGCACCCTCGACGCAGATAAATCTGTATTTGATTTAAACGAGAAGCGCGTATTGGCTAAAATCCTGCATTCGGTGTAGGTTGGGTTTGGTTACGTCAACCCAACCTACAATTTTTTTGCAACATTTTAGTCTAGACACGCTAGTATCGTGCGTTATGGACACGCCGAAATAACAAATGCGATCGCCGAAATAACAAATGAGTTCGCCGAAATAACAAATGAGTTCGCCGAAATAACAAA